>NZ_QGGI01000002.1 GCF_003148465.1 Oceanotoga teriensis | reverse complement strand
AATGCTTTACACATAGCTCTGGGTGAATACCCGTTAGCACCAACTCCAGTATTCTTAAACAAAGGAATATTAGACCAATCAATCAAAGAAATCAAATCCATAAGATATTTAGATTCACAATGGTTATTAAGGTATTCATCATAAACAAAATCAAGATAAAATTGAGAATTATTCAAGGTATTTACCTCCTTTTTTTTGTTTGTTGTTTAACAAAACAGAAAATGGTTATTTATTATTTCTTAACAATTTAATTATAACCTATGGAGGTAAATATCCCTTTTAACATCGTTTAAAATTACTTTAAATAAACGTTTTTAGAATTTAGAAAGATACTATATAATAAAGTAATAAAGGAGGTTGTTTTTATGAATAAATTTCCCACTTTTTTTATAGATAATTCTTTTTCAGATAAAACACTATGTGAAAAAATATTGAATAGAATGAAATTTACGGTTTCGACTTCTTTTGATAATTCTGATATTATAATATCTTCAAAAAGATCTTATGATGATAAAATATGTATTTTTTTTGAAAAGCAAAATAGAGTTGTTATTTCAAATAGCAGCGACTTTACTGCAATTGAGGATTCAAAAATATTTAATTTGATAGAGTTATCAATTTTAAAATCAACTTTTCTTTTTTATGATAATAATGTTTATAATCTTTATGATTTAAAAGATAGATATAGAAACAAAATATCAAAATTTTTGCAAGCCTTAGTTGTTACAATGGAAGTCGAAGATAAAGATACTAATATGTCTCATTCACAACGTGTTGCTTTTTATTCTGAAGAATTTTCAAAATTTCTTGGAAAAGATGATGATGAAATAAAAAAAATAAAAGAGTTGGCTATGTTACATGATATTGGCAGAATAGGTATAGAACAATTAATGCTTTTTACTCCAACAAGAATAAATGACTTTGAAACTTGGGATTTAGAACATACAGTTACGGGATCTATATTTTTATCTTCTATAGATGAACTTTGGTTTTCTGTACCAGTAGTCCGTTCTCATCATGAATTTTGGAATGGAACAGGTTATCCAGATGGATTATCAGGAGAAGAAATACCCTATTATGCAAGATATATAGGATTAATAGATTGGTTTGACATAGCAACTCATACAGCAACTTCTGAATATGAAGGTATTTTATCGCCGCAACAGGCCATAGATTTTATATCTAATAATTCTGGAATTCTTTTTGATCCTATTTTAGCAAATAAATTTGTTGAATTTATAAATAATTTTCTTGAAAAGAATAAATTTGTATAATTTTGTATAAATTAGATATTTAAAAATATGATATAATAATTCAAGCAAAAATTAATTGGAGGTGTGATATGAGTTTAAGTTGGATTTATACTAAAGATCTAAAAAACTTTATAGGTCAAAAAATAATTTATAAAGGTTGGGTTTGGAATAAAAGATCTAGTGGAAAAATAGCCTTTCTTCAGTTAAGAGATGGTACTGGATTCGTACAAGGAATCGCTGAAAAATCTACTTTAGGAGAAGATGTTTTTTCAGATATAAAAAAAATAAGAAACGAGTCTTCAGTTATAATTGAAGGAGAAGTTCAAAAAGATGATAGATCTCCTATTGGAGTGGAAATAATTGTAAAAAAAATCGATATTTTAAATCAACCTGAAGAAGATTATCCTATTTCAAATAAAGAACATGGTATTGACTTTTTAATGGAAAATAGACATCTTTGGTTAAGATCAAGAAGACAATTTCATATTTTAGCTGTAAGAAATGAGATAATAAAAGCCGTTAGAGAATTTTATTATAATAATAATTTTACACTTATCGATACACCTATATTTACAGGTTCTATAGGGGAATCAGCTGGTAATACTTTTGATATAGAATATTTTGATTATGGAAAAGTTTATCTTGCTCAGACTGGTCAGCTTTATTTAGAAGCTGCTTGTATGGCGCATGGAAAAGTATTTAATCTTGGTCCTACTTTTAGAGCTGAAAAATCAAAAACAAGAAGACATTTAATCGAATTTTGGATGAATGAAGCAGAAGTTGCTTATTATACACATGAAGATAATATGAATTTGCAAGAAAATTTGATTTCTTATATAATAGAAAAAGTTTTAGAAAGAGCTAAAGAACATTTAATAGCTTTGGATAGAGATATTTCTAAATTAGAAAAAATAAAAGCTCCTTTCCCAAGAATGACTTACACTCAAGCTGTAGAAGTTCTTCAAAAAAAAGGATATAGTATTGAATGGGGTGATGATTTAGGAGCTGAACACGAAACTGAACTCGCATCACAATACGAAAAACCATTAATAGTAGAAAAATATCCAAAAAATGCTAAAGCTTTTTATATGCAACCTGATCCTGAAAATCCTGAAGTCGTACTTTGTGATGACATGCTTGCACCAGAAGGTTATGGTGAGATAATAGGTGCTTCTGAAAGAATTTGGGAAAAAGAAATTTTATTGAAAAGATTAGAAGAATCTAAATTACCTAAAGAAGAATATGAATGGTATTTGGATTTGAGAAAGTTTGGTAGTGTACCTCATAGTGGATTTGGTTTGGGTATAGAAAGAACTGTTGCTTGGATATGTGGTTTAAATCATATAAGGGAGGCAATTCCGTTCGCAAGAACTTTGTATAGAGTTTATCCATAATGGAGGAATTTATAATGCAATTTGATGAGGATAGAATTTTCAACCCTGAGGAGGTTAAGGACGAAGTTGCTAATATAAGCCTTCGTCCTAAGTTTTTAAATGAATATATTGGCCAAAATTCTGTTAAGAAAAAAATTGATGTTGCAATAAAGGCTGCAAAGATAAGGAAAGATCATCTTGATCATATTGTTTTGGCTGGTCCTCCAGGGTTAGGAAAAACAACTATGGCTAATGTAATAGCCAATGAAATGAAATCTAATATACAAATAACAAGCGGTCCTGTTCTTGAAAGAGCGGGGGATCTTGCTGCTATATTAACAAATTTGAATTCTGGAGATATTCTATTTATAGATGAAATTCATAGATTAAATAGATCTGTAGAAGAAATTCTTTATTCTGCAATGGAAGATTTCCAACTTGATATCATGATAGGTAAAGGACCTTCAGCAAGATCTATAAGAGTAGATTTACAACCTTTTACTTTAATAGGAGCTACCACAAGATTAGGTTTATTAGCAGGTCCATTGAGATCAAGGTTTGGAATTATTTTAGAAATGGATTTTTATGAAGCTAATGATTTAAAAGAAATAATAAAAAGGTCTGCAAATCTTTTAGATATTTCAATAAATGAAGATGCTGCATTAGTTCTTGGTGAAAGATCTCGTGGTACCCCAAGAATAGCAAATAGACTTTTGAAAAGAGTAAGAGATATAATTCAAGTAAAATCGAAAAGCAATATTGACATCGAAGATGTTGAAGAAACTATGGAGTTATTTGAAATAGATCATTTTGGTCTTGATGATATGGATAGAAAAATATTAAAAACAATAATAATAAATTATAAAGGTGGTCCTGTAGGTATTAACGCTTTAGGATCTTCTTTGGGTATAGAATCAGATTCTATAAGTGAAGTATATGAGCCATATTTACTTCAAAATGGATTTATAATTAGAAGTCATCGTGGAAGAATTGCTACACAAAAAGCTTATGATCTTTTAAATGTAAAAGAAGATGAAGATAAAAATATTTCAATATGGGGTGATTGAATGAACTCTATTGAATCAAATTTGAACGAATTATATGATGAATTAAAAATATATCCTAATACAAAATTAATAGCTGTATCAAAGTTTTTTCCAGTAGAAGATATAGTAAATGCTTATAATTTTGGTCAAAGAATATTTGGAGAAAGTAAAGCACAAGAATTAAGAGATAAATCCGAATATTTGTCAAATTATGATATAAATTGGCATTTTATAGGAAGATTACAAACTAATAAAATAAAATATATAGTTCCAAGATGTGAATTAATACATTCAGTAAGTCGTATAAAAGAGATAAAAGAAATAAATTTTAGAGCTGAACAAAATAATAAAATTCAAAATATCTTAATAGAAGTTAATATATCACAAGAAGATTCTAAATCCGGTATTGATAAAAATTCCATTTCTAATTTCTTAAAAGAATGCAGTATTTTTAAAAATATAAAAATAAATGGATTTATGACAATGGCTCCATTGACTGATGATGAAAATATTATAGAATCTGTATTTTTTGAAGCCTCTAAACTTCTAAATAGTTTTAAATTTTCTTATCCTGATTTAAAAGAACTTTCTATGGGAATGACTAATGATTATAAATTAGCTTTAAAACATGGTGCTACTTTTATAAGAATAGGTAGTAAAATATTTGGAAATAGAAATTATTGAGGTGATAAAATGTTTGCATTGGGTAACTTTTTTACAGCGATCGGAACTGTTTTAAGAATAAGTATAAATTTTATTGAATTAACCATAATTATATCTGTTGTTATGAGTTTTTTATTCCCAGTTTATAATAAGTTTAAATCAATAGTAGATTCTATAAGTGAATTTTTTTTGAGACCTATAAGAAGATATCTTCCTGTAAATATAGGCATGTTTGATTTTTCTCCTTTTATAGCAATTCTCATATTAATTTTTACTGATAGATTTTTAGTTCAAACATTAATAGACTTTGGAAATCGTTTGGGGTGAAATTTTGAAGATAATTTTATTTTTTAATCCTACAAAACATAATAAAGAATATATTGAAAAAAATATATCTTATATTTTTGAAAGTAATAATATAGAAGTTTTAGATATATTATCTGCAAGTTCGTTTGTAAATGAAAAAATAGCCAATTCAGCTGATTTTTACGTTGTTCTTGGTGGTGATGGAACCGTACTCAGAATTTCTCAAATAGCAACTTTTCATAATAAACCTATAATATCTATAAATCTCGGTACATTAGGATTTTTAAGCGCTTATTCAAGAGAAGAAATCGAATTAGCTGCTTTGGATATTAAAAATAAAAATTTAAAATTTTCTTCAAGATATTTAATAAAATGCAATATTGATGGTAAAAATATAATTGCTCTGAATGATTTTGTTATTCAAAAAAGTCAACCAGTTGGTACTATAGATCTTGAAGTCAAAGTTGCGAATCATATTTTGTATTCTTTTTTAGGAGATGGTATAATAATTTCTACTCCTACTGGTGCAACTGGATATGCTCTTTCTTCAGGTGGTAGTATAATAGACCCAGATTTAAATATGATGGAATTAGTTCCTCTTTCTCCTCATGCTTTAAATATAAGACCTTTTATTGTGTCTCCAAATAGAAGTATTGAAATAAATATTAATAATATTTCAGCTGGTTTTTCATATATAACAGGAGATGGAAATATAATAAAGAAGCTTGAGCCAGGTACTTCTATAAAAATTTCTGGAAGTGAAAAGAGAATTTTACTTGCACAAAAAAATACTGAAACTTTTTATTCAACCTTAAATAAAAAACTGGCTTTTGGCAGGAGGTTTGAATGATGATTGATGATTTTGAAGAAAGACATTTGAATTCATTTAAAAATGATAAATTAATAATATTTTTAAATAATGTTTTAAAAATGGGAAGACTTGTACAAGGTATGTTTTACAAATTTAAAGATTCTTATTTTGAAAAAGATAAAAATTTATCCAACGAGATAATCGAACAAGATGATAGACTCGATTTTTTAGAATCTAAATTAGAATATGATGGATTAACAATGATAAGTGCCAATAATTATACTGGAATATATTTAAAAGCCTCTCTTTTAGGTATTAAACTGTCATATATTTTTGAAAACATGGGTGATTTATGTGAAGAAAATGCTAAAATAAATCTTGAAATCTTAAAATTACCCCAATTCGTAAATATGGTAAGTTTTGAAGATATTTTTATTCAAAGCCATGAAATGTTGTCTATATCTTTAAGACTTTTTTCTGATTTCATAAATCTTGAGACAGATAAATTGTCAAAAGTTGATATAGATAAAAAATTTTTTGAACCAGCTAAAAAAATTTGTGCTATGGATATAGAGGTTAATTCTTTATTATCAGCATATAAAAAACATCTTTATAAATCAAAAGAATCAGTTAAAACAACAAATTTACATTTGAACATATTATCAAATATAGAAAGATTTTCTGATTTCACAACAAATATATCTGAAAATATAATATGGGCTCTCAAAGGTGTTCGTTATAAATGCAGAGGTACTAATCTCGAATATTTTTATTCTTTGGAGGACGATTTATGATAAGACTTATAAAGTATATTTCCAGAGAATTTTTTTCTCCTTTTTTAATGGGACTCTTTGGTTTTGTGATATTTGTAAGTGTTCAATTATTATATGAGCTTTCTGAAATAATTGTAAGAAATAAAGTTGGTTTTGATAAATTACTTTTATTGATTTGGTACAATCTCCCTTATTTTGTATCAATGGGAATACCGGTAGGAGTTTTATTCGGTATTTTTTGGTTAATGTCAAGATTATCAAATGATAATGAAATAATTGCAATACAGACTTTAGGTATACCAGCAAAAAGGCTCATGATACCTTTTTTGATTATATCAATATTATTATCTTTTTTCACTTTTATGCTTTTTGATAGTATAGTTCCAAAATCGAACTATGAAGCTAAACAAGCTATGGCTAAATATATTTATCAAAAACCTGAAGCTGTTATAAGCGATAATGAATTTGTAGATCTTGGAGATAATAGATATCTTTTTGTAAAAGAACTTGATAGAGAAAATGGAACTCTTTATGATATTTTGTTATATGAAGTTGACTATAAGAAAACAACTGTTTTTCATGCTCAAAAAGCAAAAAAATATCCAGATGGTTGGAAAATGGAAAATGGTAGAAGTTTTAGAGTTGATTCAAATGGTTTTTTAGAATTTGATCTTTCTTTTAAATCGCTTTCTTTGGATTTAGAAAAAGATGTTGAAGAATTTTTAAATTTTGGTAAGAGTGCCAATGAAATGACTTCAAAAGAATTAAAAGAAAAAATAGATACTTTCTCAAAACTTGGAAGTGATGTTTCTGGTTTAATAGTTTCTTTTCAAAGTAAATTTGCAAATGCCTTAGCCCCACTTGTTATATCTATTTTAGGAGTATCTCTTTCTTTATTTTTAAACTTGAAAAGTAAATCATGGAGTGTAATAACTACATTTTTATTAGTTGTTCTTTATCAAGGATCTGGAGCTTGGCTTAATGCATTGGGTAAAGAAAAAATAATAAATCCTGTATTATCAGCATGGATTCCAGATATTTTATTTGGGATTGTTGGAATTTTGCTATTTTTCTTATTAGATACTGAAATTTCTTTTAAAATAACAGAACCTTTAAAAAAAATTTTTGTAGTATTGATTGCATTATTAATTTTCCCAAGTATTAGTTATTCTGCAAATGTCAATATTGAATCAAATGATTTTCAAATAATAGATGATATTTTACAATTTAATCAAGAATTGAAAATACTTTATAAAGATTCAATTATAACTGCTGAAAAAGGTTCAGCAGTTTTAAATGATGATAATACTATCAATAGTGCTGAATTAACTGGCAATGTTATTTATACTCATGGTGAATCTACTATTGAAGCTTCTACAATGACAATAAATTTCGAAAAAGATGACAGTTTTTTTATAAATTCTTATACTTTACAAAAGTATAAAGATGATAAAAATGAAGTAGAAGTCAAGGTTTGGTCTGAAGAAATTTACAAACCTTTAGAGGACGATTATTTTATTTCGGAAAAAACTAAAATGACTACTTGCAAAGACTGTATAACATATTATTTTAAATCTCGAAAAGTAACTATTTATCCAGAAAAATTTCTTATAGCAAGAGATGTTACTTTGGAATTTTTTGGTGTTCCCGTTTTATATTTACCATTTTACTTTCAAAGTTTAAATGAAGATGATAATGAACCTTTTTCTTTAAAGTTTGATTATGAAAATAATAAATTAACTTTTTTAATAGGAATTAATTATTTATTTGAAAATGAGAGTCTTTTGAAATTAAAATATGGTATGACAAATGATTTTGAAAATTCTTTGACTTATCAAAAGTTTTTATTTAAATATGGAATAAAAGTTTTTGATAAGTACTTATATTTATACTCAAATATAGAAAATAATATTAATACAGAACTCGGTTTTGAATATGATATTTATGATAAAGATTCTTATATGCGATTAACTCAAGACAATAAGAATACTTTGATGAAATTTGATCTATATATTCCTGAATTAAAAACACCTTATGGAAATATAAAGAACATCAGATCTAATGTTTATTGGAATGAAAATACTCTTTATTATATAAAATTTTTACAGGCTTATACTGATGCTTATCAAAAAAAATATAAAAAATCAATAATATCATTATCAAGGTTAGGAGTAAATCTAGAATATAAAAATTTAAACGGTTTTAATATAGTAGAAGCTTGGAAAGAAAAAAATAGTCGTATAGAAGTTAAAGGAAAATATGGTTTTTATTCAAAATACTCAAATTTAACGGGTGATTTATATTATAATCTAACTTCAGAATCTTCTAAAGTTCTAAATAATCAAATAGATTCAAAAAACAAATTTGAATATGATTATACTTTAAATAAATTTAAATTACTCGATATAGATGGAAAAACAGGTTTTGAAACTACTTCAAATTTTAATCATAAAAGAGATTTTACAGAAAATTCAAAGTACTCGATCGGACATACTTTGTTTGATTTTACATTAAAACCTAAAATAGACATGAGTTGGAATATATTGGAATTTGGTAATTTTGTGGAATTTAAAAAAGTTTTTGAAAATTCTTTAACACCTTCTGCAACAGATGAAGTTAATTATGGGGATTATATTGGATATAAATTGAGTTTTTTCGAAAATAATTTTAAAAATGCTGCAAGAATAACCAGAAAATACAATTTTTTGAAGGATGGTTTTGATAAAATTTCTTATCTTGAATTAAAAACAGATACATCTTTAAATATATTCAACTTTAAAAATCAACTACAAACTAAAACACTTTTTGATACAGATATTGAAATAAAACCTAAAACAACAGAAGTTAAATTTAAATCAGAATTAAAACCTTTTTATCATACAAGTGAATTCACGTATAAACATAATGAAGAAAAACCTATTGAGTATATATTAAATAAAGAAAAAGTTTTATTCAATAGGAATAGATTAGAAATTGAATATAAAATATATCCATATGAAGAAGAAATTGAAAAAATTCTACCAGAATTACTTTCAAGTTATTCATTTTATATTTTTGGGAACAAATTAATTGGTAAGTTCAATATAAAAGATGATTATAATAGATTTGAACTTTATAAAAATAAATTTCTGGAAGAAAATTCTTTATTTTCAATGACTTTTGGTGGTAATTATTATAGAAAAGAAAATTTTTTAACTGCCAGTATAGGTATAGAAAGTCGTGATGAAAAAGAATTTGCTGATATGGAATTTGAATATGATATAGAAAATGAAATTTTAGATTTTAAAAAATTTGAAATTCAAAAAAGAATTATTTGTTGGACTTTTAACATAAAAGCTGATATATCATTTTTACCACAATTTGAATTAAAAAAATTCACACTTACATTTTTTATAAATAATCTTCCAAACAAAAATGTAGCTTTTAGCGATGATGGATTTGAATTTGGACTTATGTAAAGGAGTTGTTTTTAACATGGCAAATATAAAAGAAATGAACTTTATAAAAGATAAAATAAAAATATGTGAAAAATGTTCTCTGCATTTAAGCAGAAATAATACTGTACCTGGCGAAGGTAATATAAATTCTAAAATAGTTTTTGTTGGAGAAGGTCCTGGTGCTGATGAGGATTCTTCTGGCAGACCTTTTGTTGGTAGAGCAGGGAAATTACTTGATGTGATGTTTAAAGACTGGGCAAAAATAGATAGAAATCAAATTTTTATAACTAATATCGTGAAATGCCGTCCACCTAAAAATAGAGTTCCTTCAGATGAAGAAATGAATTCTTGTGGACATTTTCTCGAAGCTCAATTAATTCAAATTAAACCAAAGATAATAGTTACATTGGGTTCTACAAGTATGAAATATTTAACTAATAAAACTAAAATAACAGAATCGAGAGGAAAATTTTATGATTGGTATTCAGGAATTAAAATATTTCCAACATTTCATCCAAGTTATCTTTTAAGAAATCCTTCAATGCAAAAAGGAACTCCAAGATGGTATTCTTGGCTCGATATGAGGGCCATTGGAATAATGATTAAAGCCTTAAATAATGATAAAAATGTTGAAGATATAGTAAAAGCAGTGACTAAGATAATGAAAGATTCTGGAGGAATTTAAAATGAAATTAAAAACCCTTGAAATAGAAGGTTTTAAAAGTTTTGCAAAAAAAACCTCCATTGATATCAATAAAAATCTCATAGCAATAGTAGGTCCTAATGGTTCTGGAAAATCAAATGTTGTTGATGCTATCAGATGGATGTTGGGTGAACAGTCTAATAAACAAATGAGAATTCAAGACAGAGAAGATGTTGTTTTTTCTGGAACTAATAAACATAAACCTTCGAAATTTGCTATGGTTAGTCTCATAATTGAAATTGATGAAAAAAACATAAAATTGACTAAATACTTTGATAAGAATAAAGGAAATATATATTCTATTAATGATAAAAACTCTACTTTAAAAGATATTTT
This sequence comes from Oceanotoga teriensis, assembly GCF_003148465.1. NCBI lineage: Bacteria > Thermotogati > Thermotogota > Thermotogae > Petrotogales > Petrotogaceae > Oceanotoga > Oceanotoga teriensis. Next base: position 224,131 of record NZ_QGGI01000002.1, on the reverse strand, counting down.
AAATCTTTTTTCTAATGGAATAGGAAAACAATTCTATTCTATAATTTCTCAAGGACAAGTTTCAGATATAGTAAATTCTTCTTCTGAACAATTAAAAAATATCATTATTGATGCTTCAGAAATAAAAGATTTCTTAGATAAAAAAAATTATTCTTTAAAATTATTAGAAAAAACACAAGAAAATTTAGATAGAATAAATGATATTCTTTATATGACAGAAAAAAGATTAAAGTCTTTATCTATAAGAGCAGGAAGAGCAAAAAAATATCTTGAAAATAAGCAACAATTACAAAATATTGGAAAAATTTATTTTGGTGCCTCAAAAATATATAAAATGAATACGATTGATACTTTAGAAAAAGAAAAGCATAATATAAGTTTAGATTTAAAAAAACTTTATTCTGAACAATTTGATATTGAAAGAAAGTATAGATCTTTGAAAGAAGAAATTGATAATGTTGAAGATGAAATAAATAAAAATACTGATTTAATCGAGAGTTATAGAAGTAGAACTTCTTCTCTTGAAAAAGAAAAAGAAAGATTAAATGAATCTATAAATGAATTAAACTCTGAAATACTTTCAATAGATTGGAAAATCAATAATTTTGATGAAAGATTAAAAAACGAAGAACAAAAATTAGAAGAAGTTTCAACTTTAGAAAAAACTTATAATATAGATTTTGAAAGAATATATAATGAATATGAAGAAATTCTTTCAAAAAAAAATGATTTAGAAAATACGGTATCTCAAAAGCAAAAATTATATAATGAGAAGAAATTTTTTTATAACACATTAATAGATGAAATAAATAAAAATAATACTTTAATCGAACAAAAAAATAATTCTATTATAGGGAAAAAAGAGAGATTGGAATTTTTAAAAACAGAATTTGAAAATAAATCGAATAAAATAGAATCAGTTGAACTTTCTCTAAAAAAAATAAGAGAAAAATTGACCATTAAATCAGAAGAAGAAAAAAGTCTAATAAATACCATAAAAGAAAAAATTACTGCCTTAAAAGACTTAAATTCTGAATATAATGTATTAAAAAATGATTTGGAAAATAGAAAAAGTGAAAGAATTCAATTAAAAAATAAACTTGAAAACTTAAACCTTCAAATTTCTGAATATGCTGGATATTCATCAGTTATAAAAGAATTTTTTAAAGAATTTAAAGATGATGATAATGTTGTAGATGTAGTAGCAAATATTGTAGAAATAAATGAACAATATGAAGAAGCTATATCTTCTTCAGCTGGATACAAACTCCAAAATATAGTAATTAAAAGTTCTTCTTACTCTAAATTCTATATTGATTTTTTAAAAAATTTGAGAATGGGTAAAATAACTTTTTTACCTTTAGATCTTTTAAAGACTAAATCATATTTAAATAAAAAATTTCTGAATGAACCTGGTGTTATAGACTATTTAATAAATATAATAAAATTTGATAATAAATATCAAAAAATAATGGAATATGTTTTTTCAAATACAATACTTGTTAATGATATTGAAAGTGCCATAAATCTATCAAAAGTTGGATTTAATAGCAATATAGTTACAATTAATGGAGAAACTGTAAGTGGTCAGGGATCTATAAGTGCTGGTAAAAACAAATATGATTATTCTTCTTCTATTTTGAAAAGAAAAAGAGAATTACAAGAAACTATTTTCTTATTAGAAGAAAATAAAGAAAATATTATATATTCTGAATCTGAAATAAAGAAAATAAGTGAAAAAATAATTAAGTTAAATGATATTGTAAGAGAGGAAAAGGAAAAACTTAATGATCTGATTTCTGAAAAAAATATACATAATAATGAATTTAAAAGTTTGAATGAAGAATTGAAAAACTTAATTTCTTCAAATAAAAATATTTCTGAAAGAATTTATAATTATGAAGATGAAATTGAAATTCTTAAAGAAGATATTATAAATTTTCAAAAAATAAATTCCGAAAATGAAAATAAAACATTGAATTTAAAAAAAGAAATTGAAACTTTAGAAATTGAAAATAGTGATTTTAACCTTAAAATTACTGAATTAAAACAAACATTATTAGAAAAGAAATATCAAAAAGATTCTTTGGATGAAAAAATAAATTATTATAATCAAAAAAAAGTAGAATCATTAAAAAATATAGATCATATAAAAAGTGAGATAATTGATTTAAATGAAAAATATTCTAATATTAAAAATACCCTTGAATCTAAAAATAATGATATAAAAAGAGTAGAAATTGAATATGATAGTTTAAATACTGAAATTACAAAAATATTTGATATAATGAAATCTTCAAGAAGCGGTAAATTCGAAAAAGCCGAAGATCTTGAAATACTCGAAACAGAAAAAAACAACTTAAAAGAATTAATAAATGAAAAAAAAGAAAGAAATAATAGTATAAACTATGAAATAGAAAATGTTAAACATGAAATCGAATTTTTGACTGAAAAAGCAAATAATTTAGATATAGAAGCATCAGAATTTGAGCTTGTAGAACTCGATGAAATTGAATTAAAATCTTATTCTAATAAAATAAAAGAAATAGAAAATTATCTTAAAAATCTTGGTTCTGTTGATTTAACCGTATTAGATGAATTTAATGAAGTTGAAAATGAATTCAATACTCAAAATATGGAAAAAGAAGATATAGTAGAATCTTATAATAAATTAAAAAGTTCTATAAATGATTTAGATTCAAATGCAGAAAAAATTTATGGAGACTTTTTTGAAAAATTAAATGAAAAATTTAAAATATATATATCTCAACTATTTATTAATGGCTATGGAGAATTGAGACTTGTAGGTGAAGGTAAAATATTTGAACAAGGGATACAAATTTCTGTGAAAAAATCTGGTAGAAATTTTCAAAAATTATCTCTTTTTTCTGGTGGTGAAAAAGCTTTAATAGCGATAGCTTTTTTATTTTCCTTGATGGATTTAAATCCAAGTCCTTTCTATATATTAGATGAAATTGATGCTCCATTAGATGATATAAATGCAGATAAAATAGCTTCATTAATAAAAAATAATGCCCATAAATCTCAATTTATGATAATAACTCATAATAAACTTATGATGGAAATAGCTGAAATTTTTCATGGTATAACCATGAAAAATGGCGTTACATATGTAGTTCCAGTCGATTTTAAAGAATTTTCAAATATATCTTAATTTATATATTATTATATTTTTTCTGATATAATATATTTGGGTTAATTAATCTATTTTTATTAAAAATTAATATATTATAATTTTTCTTAATAAATTTTAAAAGGTGGAGTGATGTTTATGAATTCTTTATATTCGACATACATGGATATTGACGAGGGGGAAACAAAAGAAAAAATTTTAGAAATACTAGATGAAAACAATATTGAGGTGGAAAAAGAAGACATTTTTAATTCTGATTTTGCAATAGTTAAAGAAACTCTCAATTATTCTTTTCCTCATATAGTAGTTAGTAATACGATGGAAAACATAAACTCAAATCAACTGTTTAAGTATGATGGTATAGATTTTATATTAAAAAATTTTGATGAAGATTTTATAAGGTTAAAGATACAAAATGCTATTTATTTTGTAATGGCTAGAGGTAGTAGAGGTGCATTCAAACAAAGAATTAAAAATGAACTTGAAAAATTAAATAGAAGTGGAGGTTCATTTTCTTTGGCTTTGGTTTCAGTTTTAGATTTTTATAAACATAAAAATAATCTTTCTTCAATAGAACTTGATGAAACAGTAAAAGACATTTATAAAATGATAAAAATTTCCACAAGGAAATCAGATGAAGTAATGAAAATTTCAAGAAAGGAATTTGGAATTTTACTTCCATTTACAGAATTAAGAAACGCTGAAATTGCTTGTGAAAGAATAAAAAGAAGATCTAATAAAATAAAATCTTCTTATAGAAATATCTCATTAGCTTTTGGAATAACAGAAGTAAGTAATCCAAATGAAGATTTAAACAAAATTTTAGAAAAATTAAAAAAAGCCTTATATATTTCTGAGGGAAATAGAGGAGATGTGGCTTTTCTTTGAATTAAGGAGGTTTGATGGTGCCCTTAAATATATTTTTGAGTCATTTTATAACAGATTTTGCTTTCTCTAATGTTTATTCTGAGAAGTTTCTGAACAAAAAAACTTATTATTTACACTTAATATGGGCTGCAGTAGTTTTTTTATCTTTTAATTTTGAGCTTTTAAATTCTAAAAGTTTTTATGTGTTAATTTTATCTTTTATCATTCATATTTTATTTGATTTGATTAGAATTAAAAAGAATACAACTCCTTTATTTGAATTTATCGGCTTGATAATCTTTTTCATCCTAAATTATATTTTTAAAAGTCATTTGGAAGGATCTTTTTTAACTAATAATTTTCAACTTTATATTTTAGGTTTGATGATAACTACAAGTTTTTTAACTTATATATTTCGAATCTTTGAAATATATCCAAGAGAAAAGAAAGATACAGCGGGGACAACTGAAAGGTTAGTCATCTTTATATTCATTTTATCTCAGAATTTTTTATTCGCTATAATTTCTGGAATTATTGGAATTATATATAAATATATCTTCGAAAAATTCAGAAAAAAAGAAATAATTTTATCCCCTATACTTGGATTAGTAATTTCTTATATTTGGCTCATAATAATGAAATAAAAATAATAATTTGGGAAGCTTATCGCTTCCCTTTAAATTTTTTGGAGGTTCTTATGATTAGAAAAAGAGATGTTTTTTATTGGCAAGAGAGATCTATACTAAAAAATTTAAATATGGAATGGAAAGAACACATAGTATTTAAAATAATCGACGAAGATGGTATTGAAGGATTAGGAAGTGCAACTCCTTATAAAAATTTTGGAGAAACCTTTAAAACAACTATGGCTGTAGTGGAATCATTGAGAAGATTTAGTGAAAATTTTGATGATTTAAATGAATTATATGATTTTCAAACAGATTTAGAATTTATCATAAAAAAAGAACATGCTGCAAAAACGGCTGTTTTGTTAGCTATTTCAGATTATTTAATCAAAAAAAATTCAATAGATATTTCAAAAATATTATATACAAAAAAAGACAATACATATCAGGAAACCCTTAAAAGGGTTTATTGGAAAAAAGATTTAAATATATATTCTTTAAATTTAGATAAAAAAAATACATTAAAATTTGAATTTATAGAAAAACCTGATTTAAAAGATATTATAAATATAAAAAAATTATTTGGAAAATATGATTTATGGTTTGATTTTAGAGGTTTTTTAAATTATCATGAATTTAGACGTGTTTATAATATTTTAAAAGATCTATCTATTATAGGATTTGAACAACCTGTCAAACCTGGAAGTGAAGATAATATTTATGATATGTACGAATTACCTATATTTTGGGATGAATCTATAGAAAATATGGAAAATATAAAGAAATTAAAAGGACAAGGATTAGTATTAGATATAACTAAAATGGGTGGATTATTGAATATGAGAAAAGCTTTAAACATATCTGAATTATTTGGATTTGAGACCGTTATATCTACAAGATTAGAACATCCTTATAATATTAATTGGTCTAAAAAAATTAAAAATTCTTTTAATTTTGTGGATTTAAATATTGATAATTATATTGTAAAAACTTCTAAATAGGGGGAATTATTTTGAATACTTTAGAAATTTTATCTGTTAAAAAATTAAAAAATTTTTATAATGTAAAAATAAAAAATAATCCATTTTATCCTGATGGTAAAGGCGGGCAACTTGGAGATAGAGGTTTTATAAATAATATAAAAGTTTTAAAAAGTTATGAAGATGGTGTTGATATAACAGATGAATTATCACCTGGTATTCATTCATATTTAATAGATAAAAATAATAGATTTGATATAGCTCAACAACATACATCTCAGCATCTTTTATCGGCAATATTAAAAGATAAATTTGATATCGACACATTGAGTTTTCATATGTCTGAAGAATATTCTTCTATTGATATTGATTTAAATAATCTGAATGAAGAAATAATAACAGAAATCGAACAAATTTTTTCAAATTATGTTTTAGAATCACTAAATGTTGAAGAGATTTTAACTGATAAAAATAATATCTCAAAATTTAATTTGAGAAAAAAAATATCTGATAAGATCGAAGATGATATAAGATTAATAAAAATTGGAAACATAGATATTTCAGCTTGTGGAGGATTTCATGTAAAAAATACTTCAGAATTAAAATTATTAAAAATAATAAATATAGAAAAAGTAAAAGGGAATCTTTTAAGAATATATTATCTTTCTGGTGATAGAGCCTTAAAATATTTTAGTTTTTTACATAAGACATTAAAATCAATTTCAAATGACTTGAGTACATCTATTTATGACTCAAAATCAAAAATTTATAATCTTTTGAACGAAAATAAAGAATTGATAAAAGATCTAAAAAATTTAAAGCAACTTTATTCTAAAGTAATTGGAGAAAATTTAAATAATATTGATGATGATATTATATTTTTTGAAGATGAAAATAATCATGCAGAGTTTGCTTTTAATTATATTGATTTAACAGAAAAAGTTTTTATATATAAGTATAATGATCAAATAAGTATTTTTTCTGAAAATATTAATATCAATGATTTAATAAACAAATTAAAAACTGATTATAATATTAAAGGTGGAGGTTCTAAAAATAGAGGAAACATAAAAGGAGATATTTCAATAAATTCGATAATAAAGGTTATAAAAAATAATTAGGTAAGAACTTATTTGTTCTTACCTTTTTTTTTGAATGTTTTTTTATTTCCATTTTTATTTTTTTTATTGAAATAATTTTTAGTATTTTTTTTATTTATTTTTATATAATTCTCATAAGGTATAAAATCCACTTGAAGTGTTAATTTATCGGCTTTTGCAACTACAGCTTTTATTTTATCTCCAACTCTATAAGTTTTTTTAGTCTTATCTCCAACTAAACTATTATCTCTTTCATTGTATATAAAATAATCATCAAGTTCAGAAATATGAATTAGTCCATTTATCATTTTTTCCGGAATTTCAACAAATAACCCAAATTTAGTAACTCCAGTAACAAAAACTTCGTATTTTTCTCCTATATGCTTTCTTATATATTCTATCTTTTTCATATCTATTAAATCCCATTCTGCTTCATCTGCAACTCTTTCTTTTTTTGAACAACTTTCAGATATATCGGGTAATATTTTTGAATATTTTTCTATATCTTGTTTTTTTAGGTCATTTTTTCCTTCTATATATTTTTTTAACATTTTATGTACTATTAGATCTGGATATCTTCTTATTGGAGATGTAAAATGTGTATAAGAATTAGACGCTAATCCAAAATGGCCTATATTATTATTTGAATATATTGCTCTTTTCATAGATCTAACTAAAAGTTTTTGAATACTTTCATTCAATGGATGATCTTTTGTTTTTTCTAATATTTCTTGTAATACTTTAGGATGCATTGTTTCTGGTATTTTAAATTTTATACCAAGTATTTCTAAATAGTTTTTTAATTGTATTAGCATTTCTCCATCAGGATTTTCATGAACTCTATATATAAAAGGGAGACCTTTTATGTCAAAAAATTCTGCAACTGTTTCATTTGCTTTTATCATAAATTCTTCAATTATTTTTTCACTAATACCTCTTTCTCTTTTTAAAATATCTTTTACATAACCATTTTCATCAAATTCAAAATAGACTTCTCCACTTTCAATATCAAGTATTGAACCTCTTCTTTTTCTATTTTCTCTTATTATATACATTAATTCTTTCATACTTTCTAATGTTTCCTTTAAAAATCCTATTTCTTCCATTAAATTTTCATCTGCATTATTTTCAAGAATTTTATTCGCTTTTGAATAGGTTAATCTCTTTTTTGAATTTATTATTCCATTATATATATTAGATTTTACAACATCTCCATCTTTGTTTATTTCCATTATTAAAGACATAGTTAATCTATCTTCATCTTGAACGAGAGAACATATCCAATCTGAAAGTTCATGAGGTAACATTGGAATTACAGTATTTATGAGATATATACTTGTACTTCTTTTATAAGCTTCTTTATTCAAATCCGAATTGTCATTCACATAATGAGATACATCAGCAATATGAACACCAAGTTCATAGTTTCCATTATTTAATTTTTTTAATCCAACTGCATCATCAAAATCTTTTGCGGTATCTCCATCTATTGTAAATATTAATTGATCTCTAAAATCTTTTCTTCCTTTAAATTCTTTTTTAGAAATTTTTTCTGGTATTTTCAAAGCTTCTTCCATAACTTTTTTAGGAAATTCTCCAGGATTTGGAAGACCATGCTTTGTTATTATTATAGGTAAATCTATAGATGGATCTCCAGGTTTTCCAAGTATTTTTATTATTTTACCCTCTGGATTTTTATTTTTAGATTTATGTTTTAATATTTCAACCTCAACAATTTCACCTTCTTTTGCATTGTTCATATTTTCAGGTGATATATAAAAATCATAATTTATTTTTCCATTAAGGGGAATTACAAAGCCAAACATTTTCTTTTTTTGAAATTGACCAACAATTCTTTCAATTTCATTATTCAATATTCTTATAACTCTACCAGATGGTAAGTCTCTCCATTGACCAATTTTTTCAATTAAAACTCTATCTTTATGCATGGCATTTAATGAATTTTCAACAGTTATAGCTATTTCATCTCCATTTTTGTCGCTTAAAAATGCCATATTCCCACTTTTTGTAAATTCTATAGTGCCCACAACTTGTTTCGATGAAACAAGATGATATTTATTTTTCGAATCTTTATAAGCTATACCATCACTCAACATTTTTTTTGCTGTTTTTCTTATCAATCTTCTATCTTCTTTATTTTCTGCCTGTAGTAATTCATAAATTTTTTTCAATATTACAGGTTTATGTTTTATTATTTCTATTATTTTCTTTTCAATATCTACCACTAAATCACCTCCACTATATATTATGTGATCTGTCAATTTCATAAAAAGTCGCCAATTCTGGATTAAACATCAGTTTTATAGTCCCAACAGGACCATTTCTTTGTTTACCTATTATTAATTCTGATTCATGAGGTTCATTTAAAATAAGTCTTTCTTGTCCATCTTCTTTTTTTCTTTTATAGTAAGAGTCCCTATATAAAAACATAACCATATCGGCATCCTGTTCTATAGCTCCAGATTCTCTTAAATCTGCTAAACGAGGTCTCTTGTCTTCTCTTTGTTCTACAGCTCTTGAAAGTTGTGAAAGAGCTACTACAGTTATTCCAAGTTCTCTTGCAAGTAATTTTAAGGATCTCGAAATCTCAGAAATTTCTTGCTGCCTACTGTCATTTCCACCTTTTCTTCCTTGCATAAGCTGTAAATAATCTATTAAAATAACATCAACATCAAATTCTCTTTTTATTCTTCTGGCCTTGGCCCTCAAAGTTCTTGAATCAAGCCCTGGTTCATCATCAAGAATAAGTTTTGAATCTTGTAAATTACCTGCTGCATTGGTAATTTTAGTCCATTCTTCATCATTTATTTGACCTGTTCTTACTTTTTGAATTTCAACCATAGCTTCTGAACATAATATTCTGTTTACAAGTTGTTCTTTAGACATCTCAAGGCTGAATATAGCTACTCCTTTTTTATATTTTAAAGCCATATTTGAAGCTAAATTCAAAGCAAAAGAAGTTTTTCCCATAGATGGTCTTGCCGCTATTATTATTAAATCCGATTTATGAAATCCAGATGTCATTTTATCTAATGAATGAAATCCTGTACCAATTCCAGTAACAACGCCAAGATTGCCTGATTCAGCTTGATTTTTTAAATAAACTATATTATCTGCAACATCAGGTATTATATTCCCAAGAAGATCATATGTTCTTGTAGCTCTTGCCTCAGCTATTGCAAATATTCTTTTCTCAGCATATTCAAGTATTTCTTGTGCATCTCCAACTGTTCTTATGGATTCAACAATTTCAGAAGATGCCGTTATAAGATTCCTAAGTAAAGCTTTTTCTTTTACAATATTGGAGTAATACATCACATTTGCGGTTGTTGGAACTGCTTGGGCAAGATTTATTATTGTTTCTTCGCCACCAACCTTATCTAAAAGATTATCCATTCTCAGTCTTTCAATTACAGTAACAACATCTATAGGTAATGCATTTATAAAAAGTGTTTCTATAACTTTAAAAATGAGTCTATGTTTTTCATAGTAGAAGTCTTGCCATCTCACTTCTTCCATAATATCTTCAATAACAGATGGATCTAAAAAAATACTTCCTAAAACCGATTCCTCTGCTTCAAGACTATTTGGAGGGTTAAATGATTCATTTTGCAATTTACTACCTCCTCACTGTGATATAATAAAATCTGAGGTGATTAATTTGAATACTATTTTAAATATACTATTTTTTATCGCTTTTATAACTTTTTTACTATCTATAACTTATTTTGTATCTTCAGCAAAAGAGTTAAGAAAAGGCAAAAAAGAAGCAGATACATTAAAAGTAAAGGAATTTGACAAAAAAGGAATTATATTGATTTCTTCAAGCATTATAATATTTATAATTTCTTATTTATTGGGTTTATTATAAATCTTTTTCACATATTCGCTCGTAGAAGCTTTCAAAGTACATGAATAAGACATTTCAAAGGATATTATATCTCCTATATCATATTCTTTTTCACAATTTGTTATATCAAGTATTGTATGATCTGAACTCGAATGTAAAACTTGTATGCTTTTATCTTTTGGTTTCAATCCTTTTGGGTCTATATCTTGTTCACCAACAGCAATTATACATTTTTTCCTAATCCCTTTATCCTCAAATGTTGGTTTTCTTCCAAAAGCATCTAATCCAATATTTCCAACTGGAATAGATGGTTTATCTTTTATTTCTACTATTTCAGCTTCTAAAGTTATTGCATCTTGAACGGCTCCAGGAACTTTCCTGTTATTTGTAACATCAGTTCCACAAAAAATAGCTTCACCGATTCTTAGATTATTTATTTCTATAGGTAGTTTATTTTTTTCTACCAATGGAAGATTTGCTGTCGCTCCTCCAGAAATCAAGTTTAATTTTATTCCAGTATTTTTTTCAAATTCATTTTTTATTAAAACAATTTCTTTCATATTATTTTCATCTGGAAGAATTCCTCCAAAACAACCTAAATTCGTTCCTATTCCTTCTAAAGTTATCCCTTTTACTTTTGAAGCTCTTATTAATTCATTTAAAGAAGTTTTATACCATACACCTTCTCTTAAATCTCCAAGATCTATCATATATATTACTTTTATTTTTTTATTTTTGGAAGATGAAATTTCTCCTAATTTTTTTAAGGTTTTTAATTCACTGATTAAAACATAATCTACATTCTCTATGACTTTCTCTAATTCTGATATCATAGGAATTCTCAAAAGCATGAATTTTCCTTTTATACCATTTTTTTTCATCTTTAATATATTATCAAGACGAGCATCTGCAAATAATTTTGCTCCATTTTCTTCAAATATTTTTATGATATTTGGATCTGCACATATAACTTTTGTAACTAATGCAAGGTCTATTTTTTTATCTTTGAGTTTATTTTCTATATTTTTATAATTTTGTATTAATTTTTCCCCATCAAAAATAATTCTTGGATACACCCATATTCCTCCTTTAATATATATTGGAAAGTATTTCAACAGATTTTTCTACATTTTTTGTTGAAAAAAAATCATAATATCCTTTAAGATTTTTTATATAATTTTCATCTATTAAATTATTTATCATGACTTTTATATTTATTTCTTTTATAAAAGAAGATTGATCTTTTATCTTTTCAATGTTTTGTTTATATTTATTAAAATCTATATTCAAAGAATATAATTTTTTATTCATCAAATCTTGTGTTCTAATTTCAGTAGAATAATTCAAGCCTATAAATATCTCTTCATCGATCGAATTTATTTTATCTATTAAATTAGCATCAGATACCGATACCATAACTCTATTTTGAGCATTAAAACTCTTTATTAACATTATTACATACTCTAAATAATCTTCTTCAACATTAATATTGAAAAGAATATTTTCTGGCATTTTTATAAAAAGTTGTTCTAAAGATACAAATCTATTTTGTTTTTGAACTTTTATTTTTGAAATTTCTTTAAAATCAATTTCTTTTAAAAACTTTTTTTCATCATTATAATCTATATAATCTTGATCCCAAACTATTAAAGAATTATCTTTCAACTTTTTTAAATTTATATTTATACCATCAGCACCATAATCTATATCTTGCAAAAAAGCTTTTAAACTATAAGAAGGTGTTTTCTTATCCCCCAGTCCATTTCCGAGTACTATAACAGGATAATTTAAATTCATACAACTCCCCCTTAACTTTTAAATAATGTATTTATTGTTTTTTCTAAATATTTATCTTCGACACTCATACCAAGAGAAATATCTGGTTTGTTTTCACCATGAAAATCACTTCCACTAGTCATAAGTAGATCATTTTCAATTGCAACTTGTTTGAAAAATTCTATCTCTCCCTTTGAATGTTTACTATAAAATACTTCTATTCCAGATAATCCAATATTTTTCAACTTTTTAACAAGTTTAATAAAATCTTTAGACTTAAGATTTATATATTTTGGATGTGCTAAAACTGGATATCCCCCAGCATTTTTTATTAAATCAATAGCTTCTTCTGGAGTTAGTCTTTTTTTAGGCATATAAGCTTTTTTACCATCTCCAAGATATTTATCAAAAGCTTCATCTTTATTATTAACATAACCTTTTTTCACTAAAACTCTTGCAAAGTGAGGTCTACCTATAACTTTACTTCCAGCTTCTTTCTGAACTTCTTCAATATTTATATCTATATCGAGAGTTTTAAATTTATCAATCATAAGTATATTTCTATCCTCTCTATATTTCAAAAGTTTTTCTAATGTATCATGAAATTTTTCATCATAAATATTCATTCCATAACCTAACATATCTAACATAGTAGGATATTCACAACTTATTTCAACCCCAGTAACAAAGTTAATTCCACTTTTTTTTGCTTCTTCATGAGCAATTTTTATACCTCTAGTATTATCATGATCTGTTAAAGATAAGTATTCTAAGTTTTTTTCTTTAGCAATTTTAACTATTTCCGCTGGATTTTTAGTTCCATCTGAAAATGTACTATGACAATGTAAATCTAATAACAAAAAAAGCATCTCCTTTTAAAAAGCTATTCGCTTTAAATTATCTATTATAGCCTTTTTTATTATAACATAATTTTGTTATAATTAATTTACTTCGAAATTTTAAAAATTAAATTTAAGGAGGAAACCATGCAAAAATCTTTAATTAGAAAACAATTAAAAGAAAAAAGAAATAAACTTTCAAATGAATTAATTATAAAAAACTCTAAAATTGCTTGTATAAATGTATTAAATTTTTTAAAAGATAAAAAGCCAAAAAGTATTGGTTTATTTTATCCTATAAGAAATGAAATAAATCCTTTATTATTAACAGATCTTTTGAATGATGTATATTTTTATCTACCAAAAGTTAAAAATAAATATATGAATTTTCATGAATTTTCTAAAGATTCTATTTTATTGAAAAGTAATTATGGGATTTCTGAACCATTTAACAATACTATAAATAATTCTTTAGACTATTATATTATACCGGGTTTGGCTTTCAACATAAAAGGCGAAAGAATTGGATACGGTGGAGGTTTTTATGATAAATTCTTTGATTTAAATCAAAGAAGTGTTTTAATAGGATTTTGTTTTGATTTTCAAATAATTGAAAATATTAAATCAGAAAATCATGATATAAAATTAGATTATATAATTTCAGAAAAAAGGGTGGTGAAATGCAATGTTTAATGTAAGTATATTACAATATAAAATAGAATTTTTGAAAAAAAAGAAAAATTTAGATTTTGTTGTAAACGCTATAAAAAATCTGAAAGATACAACTTTAGTTTTGCCTGAATTAGCTTTTACAGGATATTCTTTTAAAAATAAAAATGAGTTAGAATATGTCTATGAATCTCCCATGGAAAATCAAGGAATAGTCTTTAAAACCTTAAAAAATTTATCTTTAAAAAATAATTTAAATATAGTATATGGATTTGTTGAAAAGGAAAATACTTCATATTACAATTCTGCATGTATGATAACAAAATATGGGAATATAGAAGTTTATAGAAAAACTCATTTATTTTATAAAGAAAAATTATTTTTTGATAATGGAAATACTGGTTTTAAAGTAGTCGAAGTGGATAATATAAAGTATGGTATAGCTATATGTTTTGACTGGTTTTTTCCTGAGTCATTTAGAAAATTAAGTAAAATGAACTCCGATATAATACTACATCCATCAAATCTTGTAATGCCCTATTGCCAAGAAGCTTCAAAAACAAGAGCCCTTGAGAATAAAATTTTTATTGCAACTTCAAATACTTATGGAGAACAAAAAAATAATGATGTTTCATATAATTTTACAGGTATGAGTCAATTAACATCTCCAAATGGAGAAATTATAAATAGATTCTCAAAAGATTCTTTTGAATTAAAAACATTTTCAATAGACGAAAAATTGTCAAGAAATAAATATTTAAATGATTATAATAATATATTTTCCGATTTAAAAGAAAATTTTTATTGATTTTTTCACTCTATTATTACAAGTGATATAAATTTTAGAAACAAATACATTTAAATAAATTTAAATTAAATTTTAATAACGATTATAGCCTTTTTCTATTTTTTTTGAAATGGGTTGAAATAATGTTTTTTTTAAAGTATAATATTATTGAAAATGTTAAGATGTAAAAGGAGGTTTAACTATGAGTCAAAAAGAATATGTAGTAGGTATAGACTTAGGTACAACGAACTCAGCAATTTCTTGGATGAAACCTGATGGAAATGTTGAAATCCTTCCAAATTCAGAAGGCAAAAGAACAACACCATCTATTGTTTCTTTTACAAAAGATGGTGAAATTATAGTTGGAGAACCAGCTAAGAGACAGGCTGTATTGAATTCAGATAAGACTGTTAGATCTATAAAAAGATATATGGGTACTGATCATATTGTTAAAATAGATGATAAATCTTATTCTCCACAACAAATAAGTGCATTTATATTAAAAAAATTAGTGAAAGATGCTGAAGATTATTTGAATGGTAAAATAACAAAAGCAGTTATAACAGTTCCAGCTTATTTTAATGATTCACAAAGGCAGGCAACAAAAGAGGCTGGTGAAATAGCTGGTTTAGAAGTTCTAAGAATTATTAATGAACCTACAGCAGCATCTATTGCTTTTGGACTTGATAAATCAAATTCAGGAGATAAAAAAATAGTTGTATATGATCTTGGTGGTGGTACTTTCGATGTTTCTATACTAGAAATAGGTGATGATATAATAGAAGTTATTTCAACATCTGGTAATAATAAACTTGGTGGAGATGACTTCGACCAAAAACTTATAGATTTTCTCGCAGAAGAATTTAAAAAAGAACATAATGTGGATTTGAGAGAAGATAAACAAGCAATTCAAAGATTAAAAGAAGCTGCCGAAGGTGCAAAAATAGAACTTTCTTCTAAACTTGAAACTGAAATAAATTTACCTTTTATCACTGTAGCCAATGGTCAACCTCTTCATTTAGAAAAGAAAATAACAAGATCTAAGTTCGAAGATTTAGTTGGCGATTTGATTCAAGCTACAAGAATTCCTATGGAAAATGCATTGAAAGATTCCGGTCTTTCTGTAAATGAAATAGATGAAGTTCTTTTAGTTGGTGGTTCTACAAGAATGCCTGCTGTTAGTAAACTTGTAAAAGAATTCTTTGGTAAAGAACCTAATAAAGGAGTAAACCCAGATGAAGCAGTTTCATTGGGAGCTGCTGTTCAAGGGGCAGTTATGACAGGAAATACAGATAAAGATATTGTATTAGTTGATGTAACTCCTTTATCTTTAGGTGTAGAAGTAAAGGGTGGATTAGTTCAAAATATAATTCCAAGAAACTCTAAAATACCTATAAAAAAATCCCAGACTTTTACTACTGCAGTAGATTTTCAACCAGAAGTTGAAGTTAGAATATTTCAAGGTGAAAGAACACTTGCAAAAGATAATGCTTTATTGGGTAGTTTTAAATTAACTGGAATAGCTCCTGCTCCTCGTGGAGTTCCTCAAATAGAAGTAACTTTTGATATAGATTCAAATGGAATTGTTAATGTTTCAGCAAAAGATTTAGGTACAAACAAAGAACAATCTATGGTTGTTACTGGAAGACAAAAGTTAAATTCTGATGAAATTCAAAAAATGATTAAAGATGCTCAAGAATATGAAGAACAAGATAAGAGAAAAAGAGAAGAAATTGAGCTTAAAAACCAAGCTGAAGATTTAGCTTATCAAATGGAAAAACTTTTGAATGAAAATAAAGATAAGATTTCAGAAGATGTAAAATCTAATTTAGAATTAAAAATAAAAGATTTAAGAGATGCTCTTGCTGAAGATAATATAGGTAAAATTAAAATTTTAGTTGATGAAATAAAACAAGAATCAATGAAAATAGGTCAGCAAATATATGGTCAAAATGGACAAAATGGTCAAGGACCTCAAGATCCTCAAGGACCTAATGATTATCAAGATCCTCAACAACCTCAACAATGATATTCTTAAAGTAGTGTGTTTTAAACACACTACTTTTTATTTTGAAATAAAAAGTTCTTAAGGTATAATTTATCATAATATTGTTTTATACGGGGGATTCTTATGGATATAAATAAAAAATTTATAATAAAAAATGTATTTCTTATTTTATTCATTTTATTATTTAATTTATTAAATTTTTATTATTTAATAAACTCAAATTTAAAGATATTTGAAAAACAAGTCGAAAAAAATGTTGAAAGTTACTCTAAATCTCAGATAACTTATCTAAATTCAAAAAAAACGATTTTATCTATTTTATCAAAAGATATAATGGGAAATACAGCTAATAGAATATTAACTAATTATTATTCAAAATTAAATTTGCAAGAAAAAAACTCATTAAAAAACAATTTGATCTTAGATGAGAATCTTGTATTATATAAAACTTATCATGATAGGTATATGGATTATATAAATGATATTTATATGGGAAAAGAAGATTCTAAAATTTTTTTGACTGATAATAAATTTAATATATTAATGCCATATGATAAAATCCCTTTGAATAAAACACTTTTTAATAAAAATTTGTTTCAATTATCTTTATCAAAAGAAAATATATTTTTAAGCGATTTTTTTTATCATAATGATGAAGTTTATTTTTATATTGCTATGAAAAGCTTTGAATTGAAATCAGGAAAAATAACCGACAAACATATGGGATATTTTATATTGGAAAGTAAATTTAATACATTTAATTCACCCTTTGTATCTTTTAAAAATAAAAATGATCTAATAGTAAATGGTTTATTTTTAAAAAATTATAATGATAATAGTGTTTCAATTATAAATGATGAAAAAAAGTTCTATGCTATAAAAAGTTTGGATTTCTTGAATAAAAAATTTTTTATCGTTTATGAAGATACAAATAATGAATATTTTAATTTATTTTATATGACTTCGATAACTATAACAATTTTATTTTTTATTTCTTTGTTGGTAATTTATAATATCATAAGTAATTCAAGAAAAAAATTATTTCAAAATATAGATTTATTATCTAATGAATTAAATAAAACTAAATTTTTAGACGATAGAAATTATGATGTTAGTTTTAAAAAAATAATTGATTATATAAATAAATTAAAAAAAGAAAAAATAAATATTTATAATTGCATTCCTAAAAACGAATCAAATGATGTATTTTTCTTTAATGAGGATTCTTTATTTAAAATGCTCATTGATAATTTTTCTAAAAATTTTTCTTTTTTAAATACAGTAATTAGTTATAAAAAACATAAAAATTATTTTGAATTCCAAAAATTTTTTGGAAATGAAAGATCTTTTATATATAAATTTAAAAAAATTAAATTTGATATTGAGGATATACAAAAAAAGAATATTTCTCTTTATAAAGTCTATAATATAAAAGAAATTGTTGATGATGAAAATCTTGATATAAATACAGATAAAAACATTTTTGATATATATTTTGTAATGATAGAATTTAATTTTGAATATAAAATATTTTTATTTCCCATAAAATCCTCAAATAAAAATATTGAAGATAGTATTCTTTTATTTATAAGCCTATTTAAAAATAATATTTATTTTTATTCTTATTTAAATGAGATTAATAATAAGAAACAGTATAACTATTTTAATATTTATAATGAATTAGATTTTTATAGTATGTTCGATATTTTAAATAAAAAATCAAATTTAAATATTATGATTAAATTTAAAAAAAGTAATTATAACTCTTATGAAAAATACTTTGAATTTAATTTGAAAATTTTAAATATTCTTAAGTATTCATTCAAAGATATTTTTTTCAAATATTCTTTATTCCGTTTAAATTCTGAAATCTATTTGTTGTCAATATATGATATCGATAATAAGCAAGTTGATTTTATAAAGAATATTCTTTATAAAAACTTTTATGATATTTTATTAAACGATGAAATAGAAATACAAGTCTTGTCAAATATAAATGAGCTAAAAACAAAGATTTTAAAACTTACTTAGTTTTCTTTTTTACTTTTTTTTATGTTATAATTATAATGATTTATAATAAAATGAATTTTGGTAGGAGGGATAATCATGAAACCAAGAATTCTAGTAATAATGGTATTATTAGTGGGACTATTATCTTTTGCAGCGCCTAATCTTGATTGGGGTAGAGTTTATCCTATGGAGGGTGAACAAGAAATTTTTTATGTGAATGCTGTTGAGGATGGAGCTTACCTATTTGGTGTATCAGATCCTAATGGTTACAACGAAGATGGACTAGTTATTAAATTAAATTCTAAAGGCGAAATATTATCAAAAGAATTAGTTGGCGGTTCAAATAATGACTGGTTATTATGGGGATTCGAAGATTTTGATGGAAATCCTGTAGCTGTAGGTTCTACAAGATCTTATTCCACAGATTATGACATTTTTCTTGCTAAATTAGGCGAAAATGGATTTAAAAAGAATATTAAAAATTTTGGTATTGAAAAAGGTACAGCTATGGTCGAATTAAATGACTCTTATATACTTTTAGGTTATGGAACAGATCCTAAAACTTTAAACATGAAAGGGAAACTTATAAAAGTTTCTAAAGATAGTTTAGATGTTGTATGGACAAAATGGTTACCTATTGGTCAAGCTGGTTCAGATATTAAACCTTTGAGTATGGAATTAACTACTGATGGAAATCTTATAATAGCTGGAACTATTGTTGATTTCTTTGAGGGTAGAACTAAGTTTATGATGACAAAAGTTACCTTGACTGGTGAAGAATTATGGACAAATGTTTTCACTGGAAGAGATTATGCAAGAGGATTTGAAGTTAAAGAAGTTAAGGATGGTTATGTTGCAGTAGGTTATGATGGTTCTTGGAAAGATGGTTGGTCAGATTTTTATTTAGTTAAATTTTCAAAAGATGGAAAAATGCTTTGGGAATCAGGTTATGGTGATATAAAATCAGATCATGGCTATTCTGTGAAAGAAGGACCTAACAATAATTTGTATGTTGCTGGTTATACTACTCCTGAAGGAAAAAATGATAAAGATATAATATTACTTGAATTCAATTCAGATGGTTATATTGAATCGACTAAAATAATCGGTGGAGATGGCGATGATGTTGCTTATTCTTTAGATATAGATGAAAAAGGCAATATTTATGTTGCTGGTTACTCTACTTCAAAAGATTTTGGTTCAGATGATAAAGATATAATAGTTTTTAAATATACTATAAAATAATGAAGAGCTTAAGCTCTTCATTATTTTTTTATATATAAACTCAGATTTATTATATCAGATGGATTTATACCAGGTATTCTCATAGCTTGAGCTATAGATTTTGGTTTTATTTTTTTTAATTTTTCACGCGCTTCAAAAGCCAAATTATGAACTTCGTCATAATTCATATCTACAGGAATTAGATCATTTTCTAATTTTTTCATCTTTTCTATTTCTTCTTTCATTTTTCTTATATATCCACCGTATTTAAACCTTATTTCTATTTGTTCTATAACTCTTTCATCTTCTATTTTTTCATTGTAAAAATTTTTCAAATCGTAAAAAGATATTTCAGGTCTTTTTAAAATATCAGACATATTAGTTTTATGATCTACTTTTGTTGAATTATTTTTTTCTAATATTTCATTTAAATAAGTTTTTTCTATTTTTATATTTTGAATTTTATCATAATGATAATTAATTTCTTTTTCTACTTTTTTTACTTCTTCATATTCTTCTTTATTTATTAAGTTTAATTGATAACCATAATCTATAAGTCTGAAATGTGAATTATCATGTCTTAATAATAATCTATATTCTGCTCTAGATGTTAATAATCTATAAGGTTCATCTACCCCTTTGTTTATTAGATCGTCTATTAATACTCCTATATAAGATTCAGATCTATTTAAAATAAATTCTTTTTTGTTTTTTATTTTTAAAGCTGCATTTATACCTGCAATCAAACCTTGTCCAGCTGCCTCTTCATATCCACTCGTTCCATTTATTTGGCCTGCAAAGTAAAGTCCTGATATATTTTTATATTCTAATGTATATTTTAGTTGTTCAGGTAAAATATAATCATATTCAACAGCATAAGCAGGTCTTTCAACAATGGCATTTTCAAGGCCTGGTATACTTTGTAACATTTTTACTTGAGCTTCATATGGAAGACTTGTACTTAATCCATTTATATAATATTCTTTTGAATATTTAGATTCTGGTTCTAAAAATAACTGATGTTTGTCTCTATTGAATTTCATAACTTTATCTTCTATCGATGGACAATATCTTGGACCTTTTGATTCTATTAATTTTATATCTCCATAAAGAGGTGAATAGTTTATATATTCTTTTATTATTTCATTAGTTTTTTCTGTTGTTCTTGTAATCCAACAAGGAAAATCATCTTTTAATATTTTTGGTTTATTGAAAAATGAAAAAGCTAAGGGACTTTTTGATGTATCTTGTCTTATTAAATTTTCAAAATTAATAGAATCTTTATTTATTCTTGCTGGAGTTCCCGTTTTAAATCTGTTGGTTTTTATTCCATATTTATTTAATGATTCTGTTAAAGAATCTGCCGATAAATCTCCCATTCTTCCGGAGTGAAATACATTTCTTCCAATGAAAATTTTCCCTCTTAAGTAAGTTCCAGTTGTTAATATTACAGCTTTAGAATAATAAGTTATACCAAGTTCTGTTTCAACACCTTTTATTTCATTCCCATCTACTATAATATTTTTTACAAGTCCATATCTTAAAGTCAAATTTTTTTGATTTTCAAGTATTTTTTTCATTTCTCGAGAATATTCATATTTATCAACTTGCGCTCTCAAAGCTCTTACAGCTATTCCTTTTGATGTATTCAACATTCTAACATTTATCATTGTTTTATCAGTTACTTTAGCTTGAACTCCTCCAAGTGCATCTATTTCTCTTGTAACTATACCTTTAGCTGGTCCTCCAATTGCTGGATTACATGGTGTCCATCCAACAGAATCTAAATTTATGTTTAATAATAATGTTTTTAAATCCATTTTTGATGAAGCTATTGCCGCTTCTATACCTGCATGACCTGCCCCAACAACTATTACATCATAATTGTTCTCTTTTAGCATTATAATACCTCCTCATACGAGGTATTATATCATTTTTTTATTCATTAAGTTATATTATTTATTACTTAGTTTTTAATTATTATATAAATTTTGATAAAAAAAGAATGCCGAAGCATTCTTTATATTATTTCAAGTTCTTTACCTATTAATTTAAATTTTTCAAGTGCAAAATCTAGATCTTCTCTACTATGTGCAGCACTTATCATAACTCTTATTCTTGCTTTTCCTTTTGGAACTGTTGGAAATCCTATAGCTGATGCAAATATTCCTTCTTCATACAATCTTGAAGAGAATTTTTTTGCTGTCTTTGCTTCATAAAGCATAACAGGTGTGATAGGAGTTACAGTTTCTCCAGTATCAAATCCCATTTCTCTCATTTTTTCTTGGAAATACTTTCCATTATCCCAAAGTTTTTTTACTTCTATATCATTTTCAGTCAATATTTTTATAGCTTCAAGAGCTGCTCCTGATTCTGCTGGAGATAATGAACTTGAGAATAAAAATGGTCTTGCTTTTTGTTTTAAATATTTTATGAGCTCTTTTTTACCGGCTACAAATCCACCAACTACACCAAAAGCTTTTGATAATGTACCAACTTCTATATCAACTCTTCCATGAAGTCCAAAATGATCTACTATTCCCCTACCATTTGAACCCAATACTCCTTCACCATGAGCATCATCAACCATAACAAGAGCATTATATTTTTCAGCTACATCACAAATCTCTGGAAGTGGAGCTACATCACCATCCATTGAAAAAACTCCATCAGTAATTATTAATTTTCTTTTGGCATTTTCAGAATCAGCTTTTTTTAAAGCTTCTTCTAAAGATTTTACATCTTTATGTTTCCAAACGTATTTTTTTGATTTTGTCAATCTAACTCCATCTATTATACTTGCATGATTTAATTCATCTGATAGTATTGCATCTTCTGATCTCATTATTGCGGGTATTATAGCTTGGTTTGCATTAAATCCAGATTGCACTACTAAAGTGTCTTCAACATGTTTAAACTTTGCAAGTTCTGATTCTAATGTGTTATGTATAGTCAATGTTCCAGCAATAGACCTAACTGCTCCAGGACCTACTCCCCATTCTTCTATTGCCTTTATAGAAGCCTTTTTTAATCTTTCATCATTGGCAAAACCAAGATAATTATTTGAACACATATTTAAAACTTTTTTACCATTCATATTAAGCCATGCTCCCTGAGCTGACTCTAAAGTTCTTATATTAACAAGAAGCCCTTGTTCTTCAAGTTCTTTCATTTCTTTTGTTAATTCTTCATAAATATTCAATTAGATCCCTCCTATTCTGATACTTTCATTACAATTTTACCACTTTTACCAGACATCATCAACTCAAAACCTTTCTCAAAATCTTCCATTTTTATTTCATGAGTAACTATTTTATCTATATTTATTCTGTTATATTTAAGCCATTGAGTTGCAATATGCCAAGTTTCAAACATTTTTCTACCAGTTATTGCTTGTATTGTAAGATTTTTAAAAACAGCTGTGTTCATAACAAAAGGTATTTTTTCTTCATTATATACACCTAATATAGATACAAATCCAGCATTTCTGACAGATTTAATTCCATCATTTAAAGCTGTTACATTTCCAGACATCTCTAATAAAACATCTGCTCCATGATTTCCTGTAAATTCCATTACTTTTTCATATAAATTTTCTTTAGATGGATTTATAACAAGATCTGCACCAACTTCTTTTGCCATATTTATTCTATATTCAGAAACTTCACTTACAATGATTGTTGCAGCACCTGAAGCTTTTGCAACTTGTATAGCCATCGCTCCTATTGGTCCTGCTCCCGTTATTAATACATGTTTAGCTCTTAAATCAGTAGCTGTAGCTGTATGTATAGCATTACCTAAAGGTTCCATAACTGATGCATATTTTAATGGTATACTTTCATCTAATTTCCATAACACAATTTCTGGAACTACTGCATATTCAGCAAATACTCCATCTCTATCAACTCCAAGAATCTGCATATCTTTACATACATGCATATTTCCAGTTTTACATTGATAACATACTTTGCATGGAATATGAGTTTCACTGGCAACTATATCTCCAGGTACTAAACCTTTTACATTATCTCCAATTTCTATTACTTCACCAACAAATTCATGACCACCAATTTGAGGTGTTTTTATCCTTTCTTCAGCCCATTTATTCCATTCATAAATGTGTACATCCGTACCACATATCGATGTTCTTAATATCTTTATTTTCACATCATCTGAATTTTTTATAACTGGTTCTTCAACATTTTCCAATGTAAATCCTTTGCCTGGTTCTTTTTTTAACAATGCTTTCATTTCATCACTCTCCCAGAAATAAAATTTACTTACATATATAGTTTAAATGATTATGAAAAAAATTTCAATATTTCTATCGACTTATTAATCAAAGAAATAGCTAATATATTGTATTTATAGCCAATTATATCTTTAAATTAGTCTCTGATAAATATTTGAAAAAGGATGGTATAAAACCATCCTTTACTCATACTAAATCTAAATCAACTTTTTCAGATTCCATCTTTTCTTTTATATTATCTATTTTACTTTTTATTATATTATTACCTAACATCAATGAATGATCTATTTTTTTTATTGAATGACTTATTGTTGAATGATTTCTTTTTAGTATCTTTGATATTTCCTTTACAGACAATTTCATATATATTTTTAATATGTATGCTAAAACTTGTCTTGCCTCAGAAATATTTTTCTTTCTTGAATTAGAATAAAGATCTTCTCTACATATTTTAAATTCTTCAATAACTGTGTCTATTACAGTATTTAATTTTATTGTTTCAAAAGCTTCTTTAGAATTATATTTCGTTTTTGATTTATTCATTCTAACTATAGAATCAACTATCTTTTTTGCTGAAGAAACACTAACTGGTTCTCCAGTAATCTTTGTATGAAGTAGCAAATTCATTATAGCTCCTCTTAATCGTCTTAAGTTTTGATCTACATGTTCTGCTAAATAATGAGCTACATCATCTGACATTTGTAATGATATCATCTGTGCCATTTTTTTTGCTATTAAGTATCTCGTACTTTCATCTGGAGTTTCAATATTTACAACTAATCCCATTTCAAATCTACTTATCAATCTTGGATGAAATGTCGCCAATTCATCTGGTGTTCTATCTGAACATATTATAACCTGTTTTCCTGCATTAAAAAGTGAATTGAATGTGTGAAAGAGTTCGTTTTGAACATTATTTTTTCCTATTAAAAATTGTACATCATCTATTAGTAAGATATCAACTGTTTTTCTAAATCGTTCTCTGAAAGATTCCATTTGTTTGTTTCTTATAGCATCCATCATTTCATTCATAAAATCTTCAGCGGTTAAATATCTAACTCTTAAATCAGGAGAATGTTCTAATATATAATTTGCAATAGAATGCATTAAATGAGTTTTTCCTAAACCAACATCTCCATAAATGAATAAGGGATTAAATTTCCCGGGATTTTTAGAAGCCTCTATTGAAGAGTAATAAGCCATTCTGTTGGATTCACCAACAACGAATGATTCAAAAGTAAATTCAGGATTAAATTCTGATAATTTTAAAGGTCTGTTTCTGATCAAAGGTCCTGATAGAGGTTTGGTATTTTTATCTATAGTTGAAGCTTGATATTTAACTTTTATATTTTTTCCTAAAATATCATTTATTTTTTCATTTATTATAGATCCAAATTTTTTCTCTACTGTGTCTTTTAAAAATGGATTTCCCAAACCTATTATAACTTCATTTTCATCCATAGATATAATTTGTGATGTGTTAAACCAATTTTTCCAAGTCTCTCTGGATATATTTAATTTTAACTGTTCATGAAGTTCTTCCTTGTTCATACAAATTCCACCCCTTAATATATAGCCAATATATAGCTTATCACATTCATGAACCTTAATCAAGAAAATTTTTGATTAAATCTTTATAACTCTTTATTATAAAGGATTACAGAATAATAAATTCTATTAATCCCTTTTTATCAATGATATAGATTAGATATTATTTTTTTATTTGTTAATTTTTTATATCTTTTTAAATGTTAAGATTTTTTTGCAATTAATTTGTTCTCATTTCAGAAACTTCTATAACATCTTTTGTTAATATTTATATGTATTTTATTGGAAAATTTGATTTATTCATGAAAATAATACAACCCTTTATTAAATAAGGATTGTATTATTTTTTTTAGAAGATGATTTTAATTTCATTACATATTAATAAACACTATATATAGTATAAAAAATATTAATTATATGTTAAGAATTTTCAAATTGAAGTTTGTATAGATCATAATATATTCCTTTTTTATTCATTAATTCACTGTGTGAGCCTTCTTCTGCGATTTTACCTTTATGCACAACTATTATTCTGTTTGAACTTTTAACTGTAGAAAGTCTATGAGCAATAGATATTATAGTCGTATTTAATGAGATTTTATCTAAAGCCTTTTGAATTAAATCTTCTGTTTCAACATCTATATTTGCAGTTGCTTCATCCAATATTATAATTTTTGCATTGTATAGAACTGCTCTTGCAAGAGCTATGAGTTGTCTTTCACCACTGGATAAAGTTCCTCCTCTTTCTAATATCTCTGTATTATAAGAGTTTGGTAATTTTTCAATTATATCATGTGCATATACAGTTTTAGCTGCGTTTATAACATCTTGATCACTATAATTTTCATTAAAAAGTCTTATATTATCTATTATATTACCAGAAAATAAAAATACATCTTGAGGAACTACTGCTATTTTTTGTCTTATCGAATCTATATCATAATCATATAATTTTTTATTATCTATATATATATTTCCTTCTTGATATTTATATAATCCACTTATGAGTTTTATCAAGGTTGTTTTTCCAGAACCTGTTTCGCCAACTATTGAAACCCTTTCATTTTCTTTTATCGAAAAGCTTGCACCTTTTAAAACATAATTTTCATTTTCATTATATGAAAATTTAACATTTTCAAATCTTATTTCTCCCTTTTGTATATTTTTATATTTGGCATTTCCAAGGTCTTCATGTGTCTCACCAAACAATTTAAATATTTTTCCAGCAGAAGCAAAAGCATTTTGCATTATGTCATATTTTTCTGCTATATCAAAAAGAGGTTTAAAAAACATTTCAACATAAGCTGTAAATGCATATAAAGTACCAAAAGTTATAAAACTATCTCTTATTCCCTTTGATCCAAACCATAAAAGAAGACTCATGGTTAAATAGAATAAAAGATTCATCATGGGTCTAAATATCGCAAATACGATCATTTGATTCAATCTTGCACTATATAATTTTGAACTTATATAATTGAATTCTTCTTTTTTTCTTTTTTCTTGATTGAAAAGTTTTGTAACAAGACTTCCAGAAATATTTTCTGCTAAGTATGCATTTACTATTGAGATTCTTGTCCTAACTTTATCATAAGCTTTTCTATCAAATTTTCTAAATAAATACACTGCAATGAGTACTATTGGAAAAGTTATTATAGTGTATAATGTTAGTTTTACATTTAAAACAAACATTAATATCAATACCCCTATAAGTATTGCTATATCCTTCATTAAAGCACTCATAACATCAGAAAAAAATTCTGAAAGATTTTGTGTATCATTTACTATTCTTGTTGTTATTTTTCCCGAAGGATTTTGTGTAAAAAAACGATATTTAACTCTTACTATATGTTTGAATAAATCACTTCTTATATCATATATTACTTTTTGACCTAAAAGGTTTGAAAAAAATACTTGTGAATAGTTTATTATCAATTGAAATATTAATACTATTAAAAATATTCCAGAAAATGATGTAACTTTATTTATGTTTTCTTGTTTATAAGATACAAATCTTTCTTTACTTATATATTCTTTTTGTTGTGTTTCTTTATTTAAAAAATAATATTTTTCATCTTTTGAATCTAATTTATATATTCCATCATCCTTTAAAATATATTCATTTTTTTCATTTTTTGAAAAAGTATATTCTACATTTATAACATTGTCTATACCATATCTTATAAGATATGGCAACATTAAATCTATTATTGTTGAGAAAGTCAAAGATAAAAGTGCTATCATCAATATTATTTTATATTTTTTTATATATTTCCAAAGTTTTTTGAATGTTTTTGAATCACTTAATCCTTTTTCTTGTTCTTCAATAAAAACTTCATCTCTTATATTAGCCATTGTATTCCTCTCCCAACTTATCTTCTATCAATTGTTTCATATACATTGAGTGATAAACAGATTTTTTGTCCATCAATTGATTATGATTTCCTTCTTCTATAATTTGACCATCTTCAAAAACATATATTTTATCAGAATCTTTAACAGCTTTTAATCTGTGAGATATCACTATTATAGTTTTATTTTTTATTTCTTTTCTTAAATTTTTTATTATTGCTTCTTCTGTTTCGGTATCAACAGCTGATAAACAATCATCAAGTATTATTATTTCAGATTTCTTTGCCAAAGCTCTTGCAATAGAAACTCTTTGTCTTTGTCCTCCAGATAATGTAACACCTCTTTCTCCTACAACAGTTTCATATCCATTTTCTATATTTAAAATATCTCCATGAACACTCGCCATTTTAGCATAGTTTTCTGCTTTAGGTTCGAGTTTTTTATTTGAAAATGAGATATTTTCTCTTATGGTCATTGAAAATAAAAAATTATCTTGAGGTACATATGATACATGATCTCTTATGGATTTTCCATTTATATCATTTATATCTTTATCATCTATAATTATTTTTCCTTTGTCAACAGGATATATTTTTGCCATGAGTTTCGCAACTGTTGATTTTCCAGATCCAACTCTACCAACAAATGCTATCATATCACCTTGTTTTATGTTCATATTTATATTTTTTAAAACTTTTCTTTCATTTTCAGGATAATTGAAATTTAAATCTTTTATTTGATAATTTCCAGTGAATTCCATTTGTCTCATTTCTGGCTCATTTATTAAACTTTTTTGTTCTAAAACATTATTTATTCTCTTTAATGATGCTCTTCCCCTTTGAATATTGTTAATTAAAAATCCAAAAGCCATCATCGGCCATATTAACATTCCTACATATTGATTAGTCATTATAAATTGACCAAGGGTTATATCATTCATTATAACCATTTTCCCACCAAAAAAGAAGACAAATAATGTTGCCATTGCACCCAAAAGCATAACTAAGGGAAACATCAATCCCCATATTCTTATAAGACTTATGTATGAATCATAATATCTTTTAGATCTTTTGTTAAATATATCTTCCATAGTTTTTTTATTTGAATATAATTTTATAACATCAACACCTGCAACACTCTCTTCTGTTATGTTAGAAAGCTCTGATGTATCTTCTTGAAGTTGTGTAAATTTCTTATGAATTACTTTTCCAAAAAATAATGAGATTATTGCTATTAATGGCAAAGGTATTATTGCTAAAAAAGTCAATTTCCAATTCACAAAATTCCCCATTGCAATTATTGTAAAAATGGACATAAATAATGTATCAACTAACATTATAACTGCTGGTCCCATTAATCTTTCTATTTGATTAGTATCAGAGGTGAATCTTGTCATTAAATCTCCAGTTCTCCATTTATCATAGAAATTTTGATCTAACTCGATTATATGATCAAACATTTTATTTATAGTTTTAAATTGAAAAAGTCTAGCTGCTCCTATAATAAATATTCTCCACAAAAATCTTCCTATAACTAATCCAAATGCCAAAAAGATTATACCTAAAATTAATTTTTTTATATCATTCATTTGAAAATTTGGTATTTCGAGTACATCTACTATATTTCCTATTTGTTTTGGTATATAAATTTGAATGATATCAACTACTATCAAAAACAGTATTCCAATGGAGTATCTCCACCAATATTTCTTTAAAAAATCTTTTATCAACAAGTTTATCACCTCTATAGTTTGTTTGGCTTACAAAAATTATATCATTAAAATTAAAGGATTTCCAGACTATTATACAGAAAAATTAATTAAAAGAGTTGAGAGGTGAAAAAAATTGCTTTATCAGTATAATAATCTGTATTTTTTTTGGTTTGAAAATGGTGCGAGTAATATAACTTTTTTAGAATATTCAAAAGGTCTCATAGCTTTTGATAGTTCTTTATACCCTAAAAAATTTAATGAAATGACAGAAATAATAGAAGATAAAACTGGAAAGAAATTAAAAAATATATATTTAACTCATTATCATCCAGATCATTCATTTGGAGCTATCTTTAATAAAAAAAATTTACATATAACTATGAGCGATCTGACTTTTAAATATCTCACTAATTTTACTGAAAATCAATTGAGAGAAATTTCAAAATTATCTGATTTTAATTTTTCAGATATTAATATAAATTTTGAAAATAAGAATATAGAACTTTTTACTAATACTAATTATAATATAATTGATGATATTATTGTTTCTTCAAAAATCGTTGGAGGTCATACTACCGATTCTACAATTTATATGTTGAAGCCTATGAATGTTTTAATTTCTGGAGATTTGATTTTTTCAAAAGTACATTCAGAGCTTTATAATTCTAATATTGATTTGTGGGTAAATACTTTAGAATCTTTGAAAAAAATTAATTTCAAAAAAATAGCTCCAGGACATGGAAAGCCTGGAGAATCTGATTTAATAAAATTACAACTCGATTATCTTTTTAGTGATAATGATAGAAGATTAAAAGATGATAGATTTAAAAACTATCTTTTGAATAAAATCATTTTATAATATTATTTATTAAATTATCTAATTCTTCTTCCTTCAAATTATCAATTTCTGTAATATAAAAATCTATTTTTTTATTTTCTTGAGAATTTAAAATTTGAAACTTTTCAAACATCAATATTTCTTCTTTTGGTTGCTTAAAAAAAACTTTGAATTTGACAAAATCAACATTTAATAATTTTAAAAAATTTTTTGTCTTAGGTTCATAATAATCTATAATCATTTCATCTTCGATAAAACTTTTATGATTTAACTTTTCAGGTTTAAAAGATATCAGTATTCCCTGGAATAATTGAGGTATGCTTGCAGTTAAAACATTTACTTCTTCATAAGAGTCTGTATGATTTTGAGATGATGTATAAAAAATATTTTCAAATATATCATATACGTAATCAATGCCCGAAAATAATTCGGGCTTATTTATTTTTATTATTAAATATCTGTTTTTTAAAAAATAGACATCACTTTCTATGACTGTTGGTTTAGTTATTTCCATAATTACTTTTAATTGTAATTTCAAATTATCTTTTACTATTAAACTTGCTATATATTTTTCAAAAGCATTGTTCGAAAAGATAAATATTCCTATGAGTAAAAAGATTAAGATGAAGTACTTTTTCATTTGATCGTTCTTAACCTTTCTTTCAAAGATACTATTTCTGTTATTCTTATACCAAAACTTTCTTCAATTACAACTACTTCTCCTCTAGCTATCAATTTTCCATTTGCATATATATCAAGAGGCTCTCCAGCAAGTTTATCAAGTTGTATCATAGAACCTTGATGTAAATCCAGAACTTCTCTGAGAGACATATTAACTCTACCAAGTTCAACTTTTATTTCTAAAGGTACATCTAATAATAATTGTAATTTTGATAAATCTACTTTTTCACCACTTCTCATAGATGGAGGATTACCATCTATTTCTCCAAAATTAACAGGGTTCACGGTAACCTCACTTCCTTGTTGTATAATATTTGGGTTTGAATAATTTGTATCATCAGGTATATATTGATATTGTTGAGTTGGTTGAGGTGCTTGTTGTTGAACTGGTTGTTGAGAAACTTGTTGTGTTTGTTGCCTCGTATTAGGTATTTCTGGTGTATGAGTTGGTTCATTTTGATTTATATTATTTTGAGGTTTAACTTCTGAATCTTTATTTTCTTCTTCCATAACTTTTTTCATCAAATCTTGAACTACTTTAGCAAATTTTAATGGTATAAACTGCCAAAATATAGTTTTTGTAAGACCCTCTATTTCCATATTAAATCTTATAGATATAATATCTTCATCTTCTGATGTATTTAAAGGAGGAAATACTGTATCTGGACTTGAAAAATCGAGTATTTTTATTTCAGGAGGTGTTATATCAACAGATGT
Organism: Oceanotoga teriensis; assembly: GCF_003148465.1. Classification (NCBI taxonomy): domain Bacteria; kingdom Thermotogati; phylum Thermotogota; class Thermotogae; order Petrotogales; family Petrotogaceae; genus Oceanotoga; species Oceanotoga teriensis. Next base: position 192,121 of record NZ_QGGI01000002.1, on the reverse strand, counting down.
TTTTAAAAATTCTGACATAGCTGTAGAAGCCGATCCCATCATTTGGTTCATAGCTTCTCCTACTGCACTTTTACTTATTTCATCAAGTTCAGCATTTTCTTCAACGTTTCCATCTCCACCCATCATCAAATTTGAAATTATTAATGCCATCTTGGCAGGTAAAACAAAAGTATTTAATCCTTCCAAGCCTTTTTTATAATTTATTATTATTACCAATTGTTGATCTTGAAAATTAGTTTTTATATCCTTAAATTTTACTATATCAGATTCTGGAGAACCTATATTAACTTTTTTTCTTAACAGTGTAGATAATGTGGTAGATCCTGATCCCATAGCTATATTACCTATTTCACCCATCATATCTACTGTACTATCAATATCAACATTTGAATCTTTATTATCTCCATTTTCTTCTTCATTTAAGCCTTGTAATAATGAATCTAATTCTTCTTGACTTAAAAAATCATCACCAAGCATTATTCTTCACCCCCTTCAACAGGTGGTTTATCTTCTTCGAAAACTTCTTCATTTTTTAATGATTGTTGAATTAAAAGTTTTTCTAATAAGTCTTTATTCTCTTCTTCCACCTTAACTGCATAATATCCTTTATTTTTACCTATTTTTGTTTTGTATACTGGCACTCCTTGAACATTTAAGTCTATTGGATCTTCATAAAAACTGTTCAATCTTATAACATCTCCAAGCTTTAAATTCATCAAATCCCTTAACTCTAAAGAAGCATTCCCAAGTGTTGCAGAAAGTTGTAATTCAGATAACATTAATAATTTTTTTAGAGTTTCTTTTTGCTTTTCAGATTTTTTAAAAGATTGTGTCCACATTCTTGTGGATAATTTATTCGAAATTGGCTCTAAAGTAGATGATGGAAAACAAATATTTATAAATCCCTGTACATCTCTAACAGTTATAGCCATAGTTATTAATATTGTCATTTCATTTGGCGGTGCTATTTGAACAAATTGTGGATTAGTTTCAACTTTATCCAACATTATATCAAAATCAGTTATTATAGACCATGATTTAGCTAAAGATCTAAGCATCACAGCCGATTCTTTTCTAAGTATAGACATTTCTATATCTGTTGGTGTTCTTAGTTGTTCAAAAGCAACTCCAGGACCTCCTAAGAGTTTATCAATCATAACATATCCAATATCAAGTCCTATTTGAAGTATGGCGCTTCCAGATAGCATATCTGTTGAAAAAATTGCCATATATGTGGGCGTAGTAAGAGATTGTTGAAATTCCGAAAAAGTAATTTGATCTATACTTGCATACCTTACTTCAACAAATGTTCTTGTTCTTCCGGATAAATAAGTTGATAATTCCCTTGCAAAGTTTTCATGAATTAATTGTATAGTTCTTTGCTGTTCTCTCGAAAATTTAACCGGTCTTCTAAAGTTATATTCTCTTACTTTTTTTTCTTCAAGACTGGCTGCTACTATATCTTCACCGCCACCTTCTTCAGATGAATCTGATAAGGAATTTAATATTTTATCTATCTCATCTTGAGATAATGTATCATTACCAGCCATTAATAATCACCTCATCATTCAGTAGAAGATACAGTCAATATAACCATTATAACCTTTACTACTCCTAAATTTTCTCTTTCTCCAGTAAATCCTATTATTTCATTTACCGAATCTTTTATTTGTTTTTTTATTAATTCTATTCCTTGTGAATTTGAGACTTCAGATCGTGTTTTATTTAAAAATATCATCCTTACAGCTTCTAAAACTTCTATTTTATTTGAAGCTAAAAGATCTCTAGCTTCATTGCTACCAACTTTCATATTTAAAGCATCTATAACAGCAACATCTTTTCCACCTTTTAACATCACAGGGTATCTTGCACCTTCTCTTATTAGTTCTGAAGTAGATATTATCTGTGTTGATAATGAAGAGGAATTAGATACATCTGCATTTTCTTGAACATTTGGAGATAATAATTTTATTATTAAAAAAGAGGTTCCGGCTGCTACTATTAGAGTAACAACTACTGTTATAATTAATATCATTATAAGATTAGGTCCTTTTTTTTCTTTCGTTTCTGGAACCTGAATATTATCTTCATCAGCCATAATTAATTACCCCCCGCTTTATCTTATTCTTTGTCTTAGTATTAATAAATCTATTCTTCTGTATAAATCTCTTAATACTTTTATTTCTTCCTCATATTGCTTTTCAAGTTTGTCTTGTTGTTCTTTTAATTCAACCGCAGTTATCTCTCCATTTTGAAATTTATTTTTTGCTATTTCATTTTGAGAGTCTATTTCTGCTTTTAATTGATTTATTTGTTTTTTTATCTCCCTATCTCCAGTAGATATAGGAAAAAATCTATCTTGATTATAAAAATATTCTATATCGAATTGTCCATTTTTTACTTCAGCAAGTAATTCTAAAGTTCTTCTTTCTTTTAATTCACTTGTAAAAAAATTTGCTACACTCGCAGCTCTTGCAGAAGCCATATGCCAATTTGAAGGATAAATATTATTGCTTGTTATTGGCAAATCATCCGTAAAGCCATATATTTCTATTTCATTTGTGGTATGTTCTATTATAATTTTTCCAACTTGATTTAATAATTCTTTAGCTTCTTTTGTAAGTTCAGCACTACCAAGTTTAAAAAAAGCCATATCTTTTAATGAAACTAATGTTCCTCTATCAGTTTCTTCTATTGTAATTTTTCCTTTATATTTTTCATCTTCAACAATTTTTAACAAATCCCTTTTAACTCCAGGGTTTGAAGTAATAAGTGGTTCATCAGCTATCGATTTTCCACCCACTAAAACTCCCGGAGGAGCTCCGTTAAAAGCATTGTTAAAACTCATAGCTGCTTGTTGAAATTTTCCAGGAGATATGGTAGCCATTGAAAATAAAGCTACGAACATAGTCATTAAAAGTGAATTTAAGTCTGAAAAAGTTGCCATCCATGCTGGAGAACCTGCGGCTTCTTTTTTCTTTTTAGCCATTTAGTTCACCCCTAATCATACTTCAGTATCTTTTTTGTTGGCCTCATAAGCTTTTCTATCTGTAGCTGAAAGAAAAGCTTTTAATTTTTCTTCCATTAGTCTTGGATTTTCTCCCTGTACTATTGAAAGAATTCCTTCTAATGCCATTCTTTTTTGGTTTAAACTGTCTGCAACCCTTCTTTTTAGCTTTTCAGCTGGAGGAGTTGCAAATATATTTGCAATTAATGCTCCATATAAAGTAGTTACGAGAGCTATAGACATTTTTGGACCTATTGTCGTAGGATCATTTAATGTCTTGAGTAAAAGAACTAATCCTATAAGTGTTCCAATCATACCAAAAGCTGGTGCTAAAGCCGCCCAAGTATCTAATACACTTATCGATGCTTCTTCGTCTTGCTCATATAATTCCATTTTTATTTCTAATATTTTTTTTATTTCTTCAGGATCTGTACCATCAACAGCAGCTCTTAATCCATCTTTCATAAATTCATCTTCTATGGAAGGTATATCTTCTTCTAATGCTATCATTCCATCTCTTCTGGCTTTTTCAGCAAAAGAATACAATGTTCTTAAAGATCCTATATTATCAATTTGTGGATTTTTTATAGCTTTTAAAAAGGTACTAAACAATTTGAATGCCGTTTCTTTTGGATGGGCTATAAATGTTCCTCCTATTGACCCTATAACAGTTATAAAGAAAGATTGTGTATCTAATATAGCCCCAAATTCTGAACCCACACCCATAACAATTGCCAAGATGGCAAGTACAAGACCTATTATTGTAGAAATATCCACTTATATTTCACCTCTTTGACCATTAATAGAATAGTTCCTTTTATATTCTATCACTTTTTTTATTATATCTTCAATATTATCCTTTACTACATATACATGCCCGTTCATCATAGTAATTGTAGAATCTGGATTCATTTCGATTTTTTCTATCTGGTCACAGTTCAATATAAACTCTTTATCATTGAGCTTATTTAATTTTATCATAATTATCAGCTCCTAAGAGATTTATCTTTTCATATTAACTAATTCATTTAATATTTGATCAGATGTTGTTATTATTCTCGAGGTAGCTTGAAATCCTCTTTGAGCAACTATCATGTTTGTAAATTCTTCTGCAAGATCTACATTAGACATTTCAAGAGCTCCTGGAATCAATGTTCCTCTTCCACCTACACCGGCAATTCCAATCTGTGCTAATCCACTATTTGAACTTTGTGCATATAATGAATTTCCTATTTCCATAAGACCCTCTGGATTGTTAAAAGTGGCAAGAGCAACTCTTCCCAATATATCACTTCTACCATTTGAAAAAGAGCCAACTACTTCTCCAACTTCATTTATAGCAAAAGATTCGAGAGTTCCTTCAGCATTTCCATCCTGATCATTTACTGTTACAGAGTTTGGAGATGCAAATTGTGTTATATTATTAAATTTAATTTCAACTTTAACAGGTCCAGCAGCTGATGATGAAGATGGTTCTTGAGATTGATCTAATGCCCCACCAGTTTTTGCTGGATCAAACCAGAATCCAAATCCACCTTTTCCATCCACTTCATTTATTGAACCATCATCTTCTATACTCCAATCCGTAGCAGCTATAGATCCGTTAGAATCAAAGGCTATTACACCTTGTGCAATTTCATCTGTTTGATTTCCTTGTTGATCTAATTTCTTTAAAGGTGTTCCATCTTCAAGTTGTGCTTTCCATTGCCATGTATTTTCATCTATTTTAGTAAATTTTATGTATGCATTATAAGAGTTCCCCAATGAATCAAATATAAGAGTTGAAGTCGAAACTGTAGGACTTTGATATTTTACTTTTGAAAAGTTTGTCGGTGTTTCTAAGTCTGTTAATTTTATTTCTCCACCTGTTGCTGGTTGTAAAACTTCTCTCTCAGTTCCTTTTAAAGTCAATGCAGTAGTTCCTGCATCTATATTCAAACTTGTATCTGTAGCATTCAATTGAAGTCCAGTTAGTTTTACACCATTTGCGGCATCTTCTAATCCTTTATTAAGAGCATCATTTATATCTTTTACAGTATTTCCTGTTCCAGTAAATGTTAAAGCTGTTCCATCTTTGTCAGTCAAAGTAACTTCAAAAGTTCCAGGTGTTCCAGCAGCAAAGTTAACATTTATAGGTTGTGTTGTGTCTATTTCTACACTTTTACCATCTTTTGTTAATATTATATCTCCTTCTATTGAAGCAGTTGAAGTACCTCCACCTATATTTAAAGTTGGATATGCAGGAGGAGTTCCCGTTTGTTCAATATTATATTTTTCTATTATACCAAGTCTGATTTTTGGATCTGATTTTGGAGTTGTTGTATTTCCATCATAAGTTATCCATTCTTTTACATTTCCCGATTCATCGAGTTCAAGATAACCTTTATTATCTTTCAAAGGATAGTCTTCATTTAAAGATTCTGCTGTCCATTTATATACTATTTTATCTCTATTAGCTTTGCTCATATCTCTTTCAAATCTGAACTTTACAGGTATATTCTGTCCAGATAATGATTTTATAACTATTGTAGATTCTTTTATCCCCACATCTGATTTTAAATTGTGTGCAAGATTCACAAAAGTTGTTTGTTTTGCAGCCATAACTTGTCCCGCAGAAATTTGTATATCTCCTATAGGGTCATTTGAATCCACATATCTTTTTCCCGAACTCGAAATTTTTGCAGTCCAACCTTGTAGTTTCATTCCTGAGCTTGGATCTACTAAATATCCGGATGTATCTCTGGTAAAATTTCCAGCTCTCGTAAAATATGAGCCTTCTCCATCAGAAAGAACAAAAAAACCATCTCCCTGTATGGCTAAATCTGTTATTTTACCAGTACTTTGAAATGAGCTTTGACTCATTATTTTGTCTACTGACGCAACTTTTGATCCCATACCTATTTGCATTGGATTAGTTCCTCCAAATTGGCCATCAGGTGATTTTCCAGATTTTAATGTTTGTAATAATGTTGTTTGAAAAGTCACCCTTGAAGATTTAAATCCAACTGTATTTACATTTGCTATATTATTTCCAACTACATCCATTTGTGTTTGAAAGTTTTTTAATCCTGTTATTCCAGAGTACATTGCCCTTAACATATTTTTCCCCTCCTAATAACTATACTTTATCCTTTTCTTCAGTTTTATCTTTATCATCAGGTTTATCTCCATCACCAGGTTCATCTGGGTCTGGTTTAGTTTCACCAGCTATTTCTTTTATAGCGGAGATAGGAAATTTTCTACCATTAACTATAACATAGAATTTTTCCCCTTCAAACTGAACAGCTTCAACTTTTCCACCATCAAGCCCTGTTATTTCTACTTTTTGGCCATTTTCCATTCTATATAGTTTGTACTCATAAGTACCATCAGGCATTGCAACTCCGTTTGCATTCCTTCCATTCCATGAAAATGTGTTTATACCTTTAGGTAATACTCCTAAATCATCAGAATAGATTAATTTTTCATTTGCATTATAAATTTCTATTTTTATATTACTAGATTTATCTACATCAAATATTACATTTTGAGTTACACCATCTTTTAAAGCCATTTTATTATCTTCTACTACAGCGTTTTTGCCAACAAGTCCTGTAGCCTGCATTCTATATAAAGTTAGTTGAGAACTAACCATGTTTTGAAATGATTTACTCATATTCATTATTTGTTCTGTTTGGGATAATTGTGACACTTGTTGAATCATTTCTTTACTATCCATTGGGGCTGTAGGGTCTTGATATTTCATCTGTGTTAGCATTAATTGCAAAAAAGCATCTTTATCCAATTCTTTTTTTATTCCTCTTTCTTTATTTGCCTGTAAGGTGCTATAAAATAATCCTGTTTTATCAATGCCTGTATTCATCATATTTCTTCACCTCTTAATAAATCCTCAAACTGGCTTTCATTTTCTTTATTTTCTTTGTTTTTTTCATTTTCATTGTTTTTTTGAGGATTTTCTTTTTGATTATTTAAATAATCATTTTCTACATCCACTTCAACTTTTACTTGAACTGGATTATATCCATTATCTTTTAATTGAGTTATCAATTGTTGTAATGTCCTCGCTATTTGAGATTTTGATGATTCATTATCTGTTATTATGTTTATAATTATTGTTTTATTTGTTTTTATTAATTCTACAGTTATTTCTCCTAAATCTGGTGGAGTTATTTTGATATTTATTGTTTCTGTAAATGTGTTTAATGTAGTATTTTTTTGAATAATTTGCTCTATATGATTGTTTAATTCTTTTAATGGTAACATTGTAACATTTTGTTTATTATTAGTAGTATTCAATTGATTTTGTTTTATATTAGAAGTATTTTCTATTTTATTAGAGCTTTGAACATATTGTTTGCTATTTGAATCATTTTCTGTTTTTTTATTATCAAAATTTATTTTATTTTTTTTCGTATTTTGTTTCAAATCTTCTGAGTTTTTTTGTTCATTTTTTTCAGATTTATTTTCTAAATTATTAATGGGTTTAAAAATAACATTTTCATTTTGTATATTTTTAAAATCTTTTTTTATAAGATCTTGATTTTCTATTTTGATATTTTCAGTAGTTCTTAAATTATCTTTTTGCATCATTTCTAATATTCCATTTATTTGTTTATTATTGATATTTGAATTTGAAGCTTGCACATTTAATTTCAAATTATTTAATAAGTTTTTTCCCAATTCTATTTTTTCATCTTTTTGTTTTATATCCCTATCTGCATTTATTTGAAGATTTTTAATCATTTCAAGAATTTTATTTTCAGATGTTTCAATATTTAAATCTTCTAATGATTTGGAAGTTTCTTTAACTTCACCTTCTATTGGAATAAATACTTGTTTTGACTTTATTTCAGATTTTTTATCTTGTATCTTTTCTAATAATGAATCAGATTTTTTTATATTTTTTACATTTTTTTGGAGTATATTATATTTTGTTTTTGTATCATTTTTCTCTATTATTTCTTTTGGAATTATTTTTACATGTATATATTTATTAGCTTTTTTTTGAGGTATTAATATTTCTTCATCAGTTTTAATATTTTTTATTTTTATAAATATATTATTCTTTCCTTCTTTTGATTCTTTTATATTTAAAACCTCTAATTTTATATTAACTTTTTTTAATATATCTTGAATTTGTAAAAGTAATTCTTTTAATTGTTCTGTATTATCTTCATTTGATAAATTATTTATGAGATTTTTTAATTTTTTTATTAGTTCATTTTTTTGTTCTTTAGAAAGTTCTTTCATTCCATCTAAGTTTATTATTTTTTTTATTTTTTCTAAAATTTGACTTTTGTCATTATCTATTATTTCTTTTTTTACAGGAATATCATTTATCTTTAAAGACTTTATTTCTTCACTTGATGTTTCTTTTTTTGTATTTTTTTGTTCATTTATTTGATATGTTTTTTCGTTTTGCATATTATTTTTTTGATTTAAAACTTTCTCAAAATCGATAGAACTTTCTTTCGTATTATTTTCTGGTTTTATCTCGATTTTATTATTGTTTATAAGATTTAATATAATACCATTCAAACTTATTCACCCCTTTTTTCACCAAGTGTTGCTATTATTTTAGCTGCTTTTTCAGGGTTGACTTGAGCTATTGCTTGAAGTATTTCTGCAACTACTCCAGAGTCCATAGTATAAAAGGAATCAACTATTAGTTGTACACTGACTTCATCTCTTATGAGAGCATTGGCTATTTCTTGTGGAGTTGATGAACTTAACCATGCCGATAATTTATTTATTCTTGAATTATAATCATTGAATTCATCTAATTGTTTTTGAAAGTCTTGTTGATTTTTTTCTAATTCAAGTTTTTGTTTCGTTAATTCTTCTGTTTGTATTGATATATCATTCATTAATTTATTTAATTCTTCTTTTTTTGCTTCTAATTGAAGATTTTGATCTTCCATATATTTTATTCTTTGTTCTATGATATCTTTTTGATTCGCAATTGGATTGCCTATTTCTAAATATTCATACTTAATCATATCATTTACAACTGGTATGTTTTTTGTTATATAAGCTAAATATCCTCTCCAATCATTTTTTAAACTTAAGTTAAAGTATGATATTCTATTGAATTCAAAAACTATATAGCCTACACTTAAAAGAAAAAACGCTATTAATAATCCTATTATTAAAAAAATCGTAATTCCTTTTGATTTATTTTTCTTCTTTTTTTTATCAGCCATCTTCATCCTCCTTACAATATATTTTTCTATAATATTAAAAGTTTATCCTAATATATTATTTTTTTATTTATAATTAAAAAAGGTGCAAAAAAATTGCACCTTATAAAAGTCTTTTATATTTATAATTTATTATGCTTAACACATAAAATATCGATGTCTCGAATCTAAATATTGTTTTTCCAAGGTTTATTATCGGAATATTTGATTTATTTAGTATTTTTTTTTCATTATCCGAAAAACCCATATCCGGACCAAATAATAAATTTATTTCTTGAATATCATTTTTTAGATTTTCTTCCATTGAATAGTTTTCAGAAAAATCAAATGCAATGGTATTATCATTTAATACTATTTCTTTAAAATTTATAATGTTTATATCTGGTATTTTAGATAAATAAGATTGTTTTGCCGCTTGTATAGCTGTTTTTTTTATTTTATCTTCATTTTTATAATTTATGGTAGATTTTTCACCTTTATATATATTTATAGTATTTATTCTCATTTCAACAGCTTTTTCTATTAATAGGTTCATTCTATCTACTTTACTTATTCCAAAATATAAATTAATATTAGGTTTGAAATTTAGTTTTTGCTCTTTTATTTCATTTATTTTTAAAATAGTATTTTTTGAGGAAATTTTTTTTATAATACATTTATAGATTTTACCATCATTTATAAATGCATCTAATTGTTCATTTTCCTTTTTTCTCATTATCTTTAAATGAGCAGTTTCTTGTTTATCCAATATTATTTCATCATTTTCTTTTTTTCCAAAAAATAAATTTGGCATTAACCTATATACTCCAAACCATTCATATAAGGTTTTAATACCTCTGGAATTTTAACCCTTCCATCTTCCATTTGATAATTTTCAAGTACTGCAACCAAAGTTCTTCCAACAGCAAGTCCAGAGCCATTTAATGTATGTAAATATTTTAATTTATTGTCTTTATCTCTAAATCTTATATTCGCTCTTCTCGCTTGAAAATCTTTTGTATTTGAACATGAAGATATTTCTTTATAATTTTGATATGATGGAAGCCATACTTCTATATCATATGTTTTTACTGCCGAAAAACCTAAATCTCCTGTACATAATGATATAACTCTATAAGGTAATTCTAATAGTTGTAATATATTTTCCGCATCTTTTGTTAATTGTTCATGAGCTTTTTCAGATTCTTCTGGATGAACATGCCAAACGAGTTCAACTTTATCAAATTGATGTTGTCTTATCATACCTCTTACATCTCTACCATAACTTCCAGCTTCTCTTCTATAACATGGTGTATAAGCACAATATTTTGCAGGCATTTCATCGAGAGTTAATATATCATCTTTATGCATTCCCACCAAAGTAACTTCAGCTGTTGGAATTAAAAATAAATCATCAGCATCTGTATGATATAAATCATCTTCAAATTTTGGTAATTGACCTGTTCCAGTTATTGTTTCTCTCGTTACAAGATGTGGTGGCATTATTTCTGTATAACCATTTTTTGTATGAGTATCAAGCATAAAATTCGTCAATGCTCTTGACAATTTTGCTATTTGTGATTTTAATATTGTAAACCTTGATCCCGATAATTTACTGGCTCTATCAAAATCCATCATATTTAAGTCTGGACCAATATCCCAATGAGCTTTAGGTTCAAAATTAAATTTTTTAGGCTCTCCCCATTTTCTTAATTCAATATTATCGTTTTCATCTTTTCCTACTTTTACATCATTTGCAGGAATATTAGGAATATAAAGGAGCTTTAAAGAGTATTCTTCATCTATTTTTTTTAGTTCATTATCTAATTCTTTTATTTTTTCAGATATCTTTTTACCATCATCTATTATTTTTTGTGCCTCTTCATTTTTACCTTGTTTTTTTAAATCTGCTACATTTTTTGTATTATTATTTCTTTCTGCTCTATAATCTTGGACTATATTCATTATTTCTCTTCTTTTTTCATCAAGTTTGATCAATTCTTCCAATATTTTTGTATCATTTTTTCTGTTTTCTAATGAATTTTTTACTTCTTCTATATTGTTTCTTACATATTTTATATCTAACATTTTTTTCCTCCCTATTTAGTCTTCTTTTTTGTCTTCTACTTCAAGAGTTAGATTAACTTTAGTAGCTTTCATTTCATTTGTTTTGGTATTAAAAGTTGCTTGTTGTGACTTTAATTCCATTTTTTTCTTTTCATTTAATATGTATACATCACCTTCAAGATATAATACATTTTCTTCTTCTTTATAACTAAATTTTTTTGCTTGAATATTATAATCATTTTTTATTATTTTTACTATATTTTCAGACTCTCCTTGATAGGACTTATTTTTATTATCAAAATTCATAATATCACATTTTATTGTCATTATCTCTTCATCTATTTTAATTTTTGTTTCAACATTGTTTTTTAATTCACCTTTTTCTTCTTTTAAATCAAAAAAAAGTTCTTCTGCGTTTGAATCAAACGTTTCAGAATTTATTTTTATATCTTCAGCTAATAGATTGTCCCATTCTTCATTAATTATATTTATTGTTGCACTGTTTGTTATTATGTTTATATCTTCTTTTTTTATTTTAACATTGTTTCTTAAAACATAATATTTTTCTTTTCCACTTATATCATCAGCGGAAACATTTACAGTAGATGCATAGGTTATTGAAGCAAGAATTAAAATAAACAATATCATTATTTTTTTAATTTTCATTTATTCCCTCCAAGAATTTATAAGCAGCTTTTTTACCATTAAAAAATTCTTTTATATTGTATGGATTTTCTGAAATATTTTCTGGTTCTATTTTATTCTTTGAATTTGTATATATCCTATAATTTTTTATGGATCTTCTATTTGAAATTTTCAAAAGTATTTCTACTCCATTTTTTGGTATTGGAAATTCTATTTTTGACTCATATGATATTATTATATCATCATTTTTTATATCATTTACTGGAATAATAGATAAATATGATGATGGTATATATAATCCTTCATCATGTTCATAATACTGATAATAAGGAGGAACAGAAAGTTCCATAGTTAAAGCTTCATATATATAGGTTTCTTTTGATATTATTTTAAACTGCCTATTTTTTAAATCAAAAACTTCTAATTCTATATTTTCTTTTAAATCTGATATTTTTAAAGTTTTAAAATATGATTTTAAATATTCTTCCAATTCTTTATTATTGTATAAGGAATTATTCCCTCTTCCAAGTTTATAAAGTGATGTTATTTGAGAATATCTACTTTGATATATATCTTTCGATATTATTGAATTTAAAGGATTTTCTTTCTCATAAAGAAAATTTTTTAATTTACCCAAAAAATTTTCTTGGTATAAACTAAAAAATATTCCTATTAGACTTCCTGTTCCAGAAAGATAAAAATCTATTTTATTTTGATTTTCAAGTATTCCTTGTAAAACTCCACTTTCCCAATATAATCCTTCAAAATATCCACCCATAATTATTCTCATAATATTTCACTTCCAAATTTTTCATAAGCTTTTTTATATACATAATCGTATTGTGTAAACTGTTCCCAACTCAATTGTTCATCAAATATATAATATTCATCACTTATAGCTTTTTCCCTTTGATTTATTAATTCTATTTTGAATTCATCAACTGTATTTATATATTCTATTCCATTATCATATTCTTCTTTGAAATCTGGTTGAGATATATCACAAGATATTATATAGTCTGCTCCTTCTTCTTTTAAAACATTTGCAGGAACAGGAGTTATAGATCCTCCATCTACTAAGAGCATACCACCTATTCTTAATGGATAAAAAGCAGCAGGAACATTTGCAGAAGCCATGACTGCATCTATTATAAAACCTTCATTTATTATTATTTCTTCACCAGTTTCTAAATCAAATGTTATTGCATAAAAAGGTATTTTACAATCAGAAAATTTTTTATTATGAAAGATTTCTTTTAATGAATTATATATTATATCATTGGTATTTATTCCAGTTGTAGATATTATTTTAGTGAACATATTTATTTTAGAATTCAATGATTTTGTTATTTTATTTAATTCGGACAAATTATTTTTTAAAACTTGTTCAACTTTATTATAAAGATCCAATTCTGGATCCAAGGCAAAAAGGGCCCCTATTACGGCCCCTGCACTGCATCCTGATATAATATCTATTTTTTGATTTCTCTTTTCTTTTAATAAGTTTATTAAGGCTACGTGGGCTAATCCTCTTATTCCACCGCTTCCCAAAGCTAATCCATACTTCATATTTTCTCCTTAAAGTCCCGAAGATAAGATAAACCAAGTTATAGCTGCTCCAACAGCAACACCAACTATTCCAGTTGTAACAGTAGACCATAAATTAAATGTGTTTGGTTTTTCTAATTCTTCGATTTTCTTCTGTAATTTTTCGATTTCTTGTGTATTTTGTTTTGCGAGTGTTTCTCCAACATAGTTTATATTTTCATCAGAAGAGTTGTTATATTCTTTTTCTTGTATTGAAGTTATATCCCTTTCGATTCTCTCTATTCTTGAATCTCTGGCTATAAATTCTGATGATATTTCATTTCTTAATTCTAATTTCACATCATCTAATGCAGTTTTTAAATTTGTTTGTGAATCTATTTCTTCTAATAAATTATAATATTTTTTTATTAATTCTTCATAACTTTCATTGAGTTTGTTTATTTGTTCTTTATTTATATCAAAGTTACTTATAGATTTCTCAAGGTTTGATAATCTATAATTTAAATCTTGTATATTGTTTTTATTGTTGAAAGAATTTTCATTTATAATTTCATATTTTTGTTCTATACTTCCTATTCTTGTTCCTATTAGTTTTATATCTCCTAATTTTGTTATATCTTCATTCGTAACATTTATTAGATTGGTTATAGAGTTTATTTTGCTATTGAGTTGTTCATAATCTTCTTTATATTTTTTATCTTCTGAATTTATTTTTTGAATTATATCTGAATTTTTCTGTACTTTATTTTCTAAATCTTCGAATCCTTTTGAATATATATCTATTTGTCCTATTTGATCTGAATATATGCTCATGAATCTTTCAAGGCTTGATATTCTTTGGGTTAAATTTTGCATTTGTGGATCATAAGTATTTTCTTCAGATTTGTTTATATCATTTTTTGATATTTGAAACATTAAACTATCTATTTTTTTTCCTTGAAAAATAAGTTCTGATGAAAGATTATCAAATTTTTCATTTGTTTGATTTAATAAGTTTATATAGTATTTTTCTCTTTGATCAAAAGATTCTATATATGATTTATTGTATTTATTTGAGTCTTGTATGCCTTTGATCTCATTTTGAATTTTATTTAAGTCTATTTTTAAAGATTCTATTTCAGCTTTTATTAATTGTGATGAAGGATCTTTATCATCTAATGTTGAATCTATTATTTTATTTTCATATGCTTTTAATTTTGCTTCTATATCATTTAATTTTGAATCATATGAATTTAAGTTTAATGTATTTATATCTTTAATACTATTTTCTATATTTACTATTCTTGAATCCATTTTCATAAGAGTTGATTCTAATGTTGTACTGTAATAACCGATTTCAGAGTTTGCAATGTTTCTTAAAGTTGTTTTTAAAGCATCTATTTCATTATTAAATTTCATATCTACATAGTTTTTTAACTCTTCTCTACTTTTTTGTTCATTAGACATTATTAAAGTATTTAAATATTCTGTATTTTTATCATACTTTTGGTTCAAAAGTTGTACTTGTTTTTCAAAATTTTCCATTTTTTTATTAAATTCCGTCATTTGAACTAATGTTTCTTCACTTATTTTCTGTAATTCTTCTTTTGCAGCTTTTTCGGCAACTTTATTTGTATTTTCAACGATATTTTTATATATAACATTATCTGCTTCAAGGTTTTCCCCTGGGGTTATGACTTTCAATATGTCACTTACTTGTTTCGTAAGTAATTTTACATCTTGATCATAATTTTCTATTCTAAGATCAAAAGTATTTACCATACTTTCAAGATTTTCTATTCTTTCTATAGGTTTAGCTTGTTCTATATAAGCTATTCTATTTTCAAAGTCTACAATTTTATTTCCATATATTCCTTCTAAATAATCTAAAATTTTTGATCCAAAAACAGCTATATCATATTTGGGCATTGTTTCTGAACCATTAAACCTTCCTTGATTATCAAGTGTCATTATTCCATTTTCTATCATTCTTATAACATGTGGATAAGATGGTGATGAAGGTTTTAAATCTTTTATATTTGTTTGAGAAAATACGAAAGAACTTATCACTATCATAAATAAAAATACTATTATTTTTTTCATTTTTTACCTCCAATTAATTTAATGATGTTAAGTCTATATATTGAGGTTCATAAATAAAAATGATTATTTTTTCATTTTTGTATTCTATTTTGTTTGCCCCCATATTTAAATAAAATAATTCTGGTATATTCGTATAATTTTTGTCATTTACTTTTATACCCGTATCGGACTTTATTTTTACAGGTATATCATATTTAAAATTAAAGTTTATATATTTTATTTCATTATCTTTTATATCAACATTAATTATTTCACTCATATTTGCAAAATTAGCTTTTATATTGTATGTTCCAGGATTTACAATTTTATTTATAGCATCTTGAGCATTTACATAATCTCCATTTATATAAAAGGATGTATTTGGATTATTAGAACTTATTATCAACATTGCTTTATCTTCTTTTGTGAATAGATCAGAAGATTCTCCAGGTTTTGCATTTACTATATAATTATTTGAAATTGTTTTTATGCTTACAGGTTGTTCATTTGAAATCAAATTTAAATTAAAAAATGATGGTGATTTTAAAGACTTATTTAACATATTTATATATTCATTTTCTGAACCTACAACATTTATGAAAGATGTTCTTTTTAAGTCTATCATCTTTATATTTTTACCAATTACTGTATTTATATTTTTATCTTTATTTAAAGCTCTGAATGAATGCTTAGAATCATCTATATATATTTTATTTATTCCATTTCCAAAATAAACACCATCTATATTTATTTCATATTCTTTAGCATTTATTATATTTATTTCATTGAACATACTTTCCAATGTAATATAATAAGAATTATAATCTTCCTCTTTTTCAAGATTTATATACATTTGTTTTGTTTTATACCCAAATTTTGAAAGGGTTATTGTATATTTTCCTTTTTTCAACATAGATGAATATGGAGTATTCCCTTTATATTCACCATCTATATAAACTGCAGTTTCAATTGGATTACTTCCTATACTTAAATTTATTCCTTTGTTTAAATTTATAGTCATTTCTCCTTGATTTGAATAATTTTCTATTTTTTCTCTTATATAACCTTCTTTCTCTATATATATATCTTCTATTTTTTCTTTTTCTATTATAATAGGTGTTTCTCCAATATATTCATTTTTATAATAAACTTTTGATTTCTCTGGAGTTGTATTGATTTTTATATATCCCATTTTTAACAATTCATCCGTTATTGTCGTTTTTAAAAATGGTTTTGAATTTAAATTTACTTCAAGAGTATTGTATTCATTCGCCATTATTTTTATAGATTTTACAGTGTAAGGAATATCTATATAATCTTTGTTTTTTAATTCATAATTAATTTTTGTTTGCTGATACTCATATTCAACTGTAAAT
This sequence comes from Oceanotoga teriensis, assembly GCF_003148465.1. NCBI lineage: Bacteria > Thermotogati > Thermotogota > Thermotogae > Petrotogales > Petrotogaceae > Oceanotoga > Oceanotoga teriensis. The sequence continues at coordinate 175,238 of NZ_QGGI01000002.1, read as the reverse complement.
TGAGGAATATTCAAATTAAATTCTATTCTTGTAAGTGGTATTTGTTGAGCAATTAAATTTTCATATGAATTTTGTTGTAATTGTATATTTTTTTCATAATCAGTAAAACCAGATTTTTTTAGTTTTATATTATAGTTTCCTTCTGGTATTTCTATTATTGTTTGTTCTGATTGTATTGTAGTATTATATACATCATTTATAAAGATGTCTGTCCCTTTTAATCCCTGAATTACTATATTTGCCGAAAATGAAAAAAGAGTTAAAATCATCAAATAAAATATACTTAAAACAGACTTCTTATAGTTCATCACCTTCAACCACCTCATTTAGTGTATTTTTTAGCTTTATCAATTTTTCTATAAAAGTCTCATCTTTTCCCATTTTTTCTATCACTTTTTCCATTAAACTTATTCTGCGTATTATAACTTCATCTATTATTTTTTTCCCCTTTGTTGTTATTTTTACATTATATATTCTTTTATCTTTTGATGATTGTATTTTTTCTATGAGATTTAACGCTTCAAGTCTTTTTATTAATCCAGTTGTTGTTGATTTTGTAACTCCTAAACTTTTACTTATATCACTTAATTTTTTATCTCCCTTAAAATAAAGTATTTGAAGAACATCAAATTGTGCTGTTGATAGTTCTAATTGTTTTAATACTTTTCTTCCTTCTATTTTTATTTTAAAGTTTATTTCTCTCATAATTTTTTCCATTTGCACAGAATTTTCTTTCAATTTTATAATCCTCCTCATTTATGTTATATAATTATACATGATAACATTTTACCATATTTTATTTGGAGGTTCATAATGACAAAAAACATAACGGTTTCTGCAATATTTTCAGTTATAAGTGTTCTATTATTTTCAAGTCAAATGTTCATACCTTTTTTAGGAATGGCTTTTTCTTTTCTTGCTGTAATTCCTCTTTATTTTATATTTAAAATGGCAGGTAAAAGATATTTTTATATGTCTATTATATCTACTTTTGTAATAATATTGTTTTTGAATGATCCTTTTGGATGGATTTTTTACGGTTTAATACTTTTACCAGCGACAGTATCAGTAATAGAGAAAAGAGCTATATTTCAAATTATTTGTTTTTCTTTAATCGAATTAGGTTCTTTATTTTTATATAAAGTATTTTTTGTAGTGGATGGTCGTATTTATGAATTAATGGCTAATCTCTGGTTTTTAATAGGATTAACATTTTATCTGATTCTTCATTTTTCTTATAAAAGAATTTTTAATTTTTCATATTTTCTTTGGAAAAAAAATTATGATAATAATAACTAAAAATTTGGAGGTGTTTTTATGAAAAAATTTTTATTTTTTGCTTTTTTAATATCTTTTTCGATGATATTAGTTTCATGTTCTATTCAAACTTCTGAAGTAAATGAAGTTAATTCGATTGATTCTTCAAAAGGGAATGATTATATCATTGATGAAAATAACTTTTTTTATATTACTTTTGTAATTTCTTCTATACCATCTGAAACAAACGAAAACGATGATATATATATAATGGGAAATTTTAATAATTGGTTCCCAGGAGATGAAAATTATAGAATGACAAAAAATTCTGATGATTCTTATTCTTTAAAAGTTAAAGTTGTTCCCAATAAAGAAATTAAATATAAATATAACTTGGGAACTTTTAACAGTATAGAAAAAGATTTTTTTGGTAATGAAAGATCTAATAGAATTTTTATTCCAAGATTCAATGATGATATAGTAGATGATCAAATAGAAGCTTGGTAATATTTGGAGGAATATATGTCAAAAGATTTAACTAAGGGGAGTATTTTTAAAAATATCTTTTTAATGGCTATTCCAACTATGATAGGATTCAGTGCTCAAATGATATATGACCTTGTTGATTTATATTGGATAGGAAAAATATCATCTCAAGCTATCGCAGGAATAACTATATTTACAACGATTTTTTGGGTTGTTGAGTCTTTAAATGAAATAATAGGTTCTTCTTCAATTTCTTTAATTTCTCAAGCTTTTGGAAGAAAAGATATAAAATCAACTAATATAGCAATAGAGCAAACTATAACTTTTAAATTCTTGATGGCTTTAATCGCTGCTATTATTCTATCCATTTTTTTAAAACCTATAATGTATCTTTTTACAGATATAGAAACGGTTAACATGGGACTTGAATATGGATATATAAGACTTTTCTTTTTACCTATTATGTTTTCTTCTTATTCTGTTAACACTGCTTTAAGATGTATAGGTGATCCAAAAACTCCAATGTTTATAATGATATTTGTCAGTATTTTAAATATTTTTTTAGATCCAATTTTCATGTTTGATAAGACTCCATTTTTATCTATTCCTGGTTTTAATTTGGGCGTTTTCGGTGCTGCCGTTGCAACTATAATTTCTCAGAGTATTGCATTTTTTATAGGTTTTTATTTTTTATTTTCTGGTAAAAGAGGTATAAAACCGTCTTTAAAAGGTCTTTTAAAATTGAATAAGAATGTGGATATTTCTTTGATGACAATAGGTCTACCTAATGGTTTTGAAATATTTCTAAGAAATTTATCTAATACTTTTATTTTAGGTTTTATCTCAGTATTTGGAAATAATGCACTTGCCGCAAATGGAATAGCTGGTAGAATTTTCGGATTTGCATTTATGCCTTTAGTAGGTCTCTCTATGGGAAGTTCAACCATTATAGGTCAATCACTTGGAGCTAATGATGTTAAAAGAGCTGAAGATTCTTCAAAGATGGCAGCTTTTCTTTCTATATCTTTTATGATGATTTTCACAATAATTATTTTATTTTTTTCACAAAATATATTATCTCTTTTTACAGATAATATTGAAGTTATTAAGTTTGGTTCTGATTTTTTAATTTTTGGGTCTATTGGCCTAATATTTTTGGGTTATGGTTTTGGACTGGCAACTGCTTTTTCAGGTTCTGGTTATAATATTCCATTTTTTATTTCCAGTATGATTTCAAGATGGGGAGTTCAATTACCTTTTTTAATTGTATTTATAAAAATTTTAAATTTTGATATAAATTGGGTATGGGCTTCATTTTTATTTGCTGATCTTGCGGAAACAATTGTAAGTGTTTCATTTTATAATAAAGGAAAATGGAAATTAAAAAGAGTTAAGTAAAAATATACCTCCATAACAGATATGTGATTAATAAATAATACAAAATCTGCTTGGAGGCTTTTTTTACATTGTTTTTAATATTTTTTCTATTACTTTTGTATATGTTTCATGCTCTATTTCATGTATTTTATTTTCGAGATATTCTAAATTTTCTTTATAATTTATTTTTATCACTTTTTGTTCTATTATTGTTCCTTCATCTATATTTTCATCTATATAATGTATTGTTATTCCTGTATATTTCACACCATAAGTATAAGCTTTTTGTATTGCATTCATGCCTTTAAAAGCTGGTAATAATGATGGATGAATATTTATTATTTTATTTTTATATTTTTCTATTATTTCTTTTTCTATAATTTTCATATATCCAGCTAAAACTATTAAATCTATGCTTGAATATTTTTCTAAAGTTTTTATTAATAGTTCTTTATATTCATTTTTGTTTATACTTTTTGAGTCTATTATATGTGTTTTTATTTGATATTTTTTTGCTTTTTGTATAACTTGAGCCATAGGATTATTTGTTATAAGACATTCTATTTTTACATTTTTATCTATTTTTTTACATATACTTTCAAAATTACTTCCATTACCAGATGCAAGTATTATTATTTTTTTCATTTTTTAAATCTCCAAAAAAACTTTTTTATTCATATATTTTTCCATTTTTCCTATTATAAAATTAGATATTTTATATTTTTCCAATATTTCTTGTACTTTAGAAATATTTTTTTCTTCTAATATATATATCATTCCAATTCCCATATTAAATACTTTAAACATTTCTTCAAGTTCAACACCAGAATTTTTTATTTTTTTGAATATATTTGGAATTTCCCAATTTAATTTTAAGTTTGCAGTTAGATTCTCTGGTATTATTCTTTCAAGATTTTCTACTATACCTCCACCAGTAATATGAGCTGCGGCTTTTAAATATTTCTTACATTCTAAAGTTTCATTTACATATAATCTGGTTGGATTTATTAAGTCTTCATCTATATCAAGTTTTTTAGAATCTATTAAGCTTCTTATAAGAGAAAATCCATTTGAATGTGGGCCATTTGAATTTAAAGCTAATATTATATCATTTTCTTTTACATTTTCTTTTTTCAATATTTCATCTTCTTCTACTATTCCAGTTATGAAACCTGAAATATCAACTGTTTCATTTTTATACATTCCTGGCAATTCAGCTGTTTCGCCACCTAAGAGTTCACAATTTATACTTTTTAATATTTTATTTAATTCTTTTATAAAATTCATTGCCTCTGTTTCATTTAATTTAGATGTTGAATAATAGTCCATAAAGTATAGGGGTTTTGCACCCATACATACTAAATCATTGGCATTCATTGCGACAAGATCTTGAGCCGCAATATCCCATCTTTTATTTTTTTCAAGTAATAATAATTTTGTTCCTATTCCATCAGAAGATGATATAAGACATGGTTTTTTATAATCTTCTATATGTTTATACAATGGATATATTCCAGCATAAAGACCTATATTTGAACCTATTAGTTCTTTTATTCCATTTATCATTTTATTTGCTTTATTTATGTTAACACCACTATTTTCATAATTCATTTTTTCACCTCTGAAAGCACTTTAAACAATAATTATTAAAATTATTGTTTAATATTTTTTTTATTCCTTCTATACTTACATAACCTATACTATCTGCCTGTATTATTTTTCTTATATTTTCTAAATCATTATTAGCAGCTATTAATTGTTGAGTATCTGGTATATCAACTCCCCAATTGCAAACATTTATTACTTTCGGACTCGATATTCTCACATGTACTTCTTCAGCTTTAGCTTCTCTCAATATTTTTACTATTTTTTTCATAGTTGTTCCTCTTACTAATGAATCATCAACGAGTATGACTCTTTTATTCTTTACTATTTCTAATATTGGGGTTAATTTTCTTATAACACCTATTTCTCTATCTTTTTGTACTGGATTTATAAAAGTTCTACCTATATATCTGTTACGCATAAGTCCCATATCTAATGGTATTCCTGACATTTTTGAATATCCGATTGCAGCTGATAATCCACTGTCCATAACTGGAATAACTATATCAGCATCTACTGGATTTTGTAATGCACATTCTTCCCCAAGTCTTTTACGCATTTGATGAACATTTATGCCAAATACATTCGAATCTGGTCTGGAAAAATATACATGTTCAAAAAAACAAAAATTTGTTTTTTTATTTTGTTTTATAGTATATTTTTGAATTTTATTTGATGTTATTTCGATTGTTTCTCCAGGCATTATGTCTCTTACCTTTTTATAATTAGCATTTAAAAATTTATATCCACAATCCTCTGAAGATATATAATATCCTTTTTCATCTTCATATATTGATAAAGGTCTATATCCTTGTGGATCTCTAATCGCTATTAATCTATTTTTCATCATCATTAAAAGTGAATATGATGGTTTTAAATTTTCTTGAAGTATATTGGATATTTCTTCTATATTCCATTTTTCTGGTTCTTTTTTTAATTTTTTTATAAGAATATGAAGTATTACTTCAGAATCTGAATCTGTTAAAAATATATGTCCATCTTTTTCCAATTCTTTTTTTATTTCTTTTGCATTTTCTATTTGTCCATTATGAGCTATAGAAAATGATGAATCTTTATAATCTACTTTATAAGGTTGAGCATTATTTATTATATTTCCACCTTTTGTAGAATATCTAACATGGCCTATCGATATATAAGATTTCATTTTTTGGATTTTTTCTTTATCATTAAAACCTTCTAAAACAGTACCAAACTCTTTTTTTACAAGAATTTTATTATCTTGCACATATGAAACACCACATGATTCTTGTCCTCTATGTTGAAGTGCAACGAGTCCTTCTAATACATATGATGGAGCATTTATCTCTTCTGGATTTTTTAAAAATGTTCCAAATATTCCACATTCCTCTCCTATCATAATTACTCCTCCATATGTTTTCTTACAGAATTATTGAATATTGAATACAATTCTTCAAAGGACATTTTTCCAAATCCTAAATCAATTCCATATTCTTTAGGGGTTACTATTCCCAATTTTAAGTAATCCATTTTATTATTGAACATTTCTTTTTCAAATATTATATTTTTTTCTGCCGGTACACTAACTATAAATCTAGATTGATTTTCTCCAAAAATTTGTTCATTTGTTTCTCCAACAAAGCCTTTAAACCCTTTTAATCCTGAGAAAGAAGATTCTAAAACTGCCACAGCAATTCCACCTTTAGAAATATCATGAACAGCGTTTACTAAATTTTTATTTATTAAATTTAATATCGTTTTTTGAAGACCAAGTTCATAAAGAGTCTTTACTTTGTCTATTTCTCCACCTATAAAGTCTTGAAGTATTTTCAAATATATACTTCCACCTATAAAATCACTACATATCTCTGTTTTACCGACTATATATACTATGTCTCCAATATTTTTAAATGATTTATTCTTTATATTGTTTACATTTTTTATAGTTCCAACCATTCCTATAACAGGAGTTGGATATATTATTTTATTTTTTGATTCATTATAAAATGATACATTTCCACCAGTTATTGGTGTTTCTAACTCCCTACAGGCATTTGATATACCTTTTACAGATTGTTCAAATTGCCAATTAACTGTAGATTCTTCAGGGTCACCAAAATTAAGATTATCCGTAACTCCTTGAGGAATAGCTCCAGTACTTATTATATTTCTTGCAGCTTCATACACTATATTTCTTGAACCTTCATATGGATTTAAATATGTATATAAGGGATTAGAATCTATTGTAACTGCAAATCCTCTATTAGTATCTTTTATCCATAATATTGATGAATCAGCTTCTCCAGGTTCTACTATAGTGTTATTTCCTACTTTATAGTCGTATTGTTGATATATCCAATTTTTGTTAGCTATATTTGGATGTTTTAAAATTTCTTTTAATATATACTTAGGATGTTTTTCTATTTTAGGATATTTTCTTGCTCTATGAACATAAAAATAAGAAGGTGTTTCACTTACTTTTTTTAAAGAAGGTGCGTTTACAAGTGGTTCTAAAGGTGTATCACATATTATTTCTTCATTTTTATAAATTTTCATTCTTTTTTCATATATAGTTTTACCAACTTCTGAATAATCAAGCATATATTTTGAAACAACTTTTTTTATAGATTTTTCACAACCTTCATCTATCAAAAATAACATTCTTTCTTGTGATTCTGAAAGCATTATTTCCCAAGGTTTCATATTTTTTTCTCTTAAAGGAATTTTATCTATATATAATTCACAGCCAAGATCTCCTTTAAAAGACATTTCTGATATTGAACTTAATAATCCAGCAGCTCCCATATCTTGACAAGCTAAAACACCTTTTATTTTTAGTATTTCAAGAGTAGCTTCTATTAAATTTTTTTCTGAAAAAGGATCTCCAACTTGTACAGATGGTCTATCATCTCTTCCAGATAATTCTTTCGAAGCAAATGAAGCTCCATGAATTCCATCTCTTCCCGTTTTAGCACCAACATATATATACTTTTTGTTATGATTAGTTGCCTTAGAATAAGTTAATTCTTTTTCTTTTGCTAAACCAACACACATAACATTTACAAGTGGATTGGTAGAATAAGTTTCATCAAAATATGTTTCACCAGCTACGGTTGGTACTCCTATTGAGTTTCCATACCCACTGATCCCTTCTACAACACCTTCAAAAATATTTTTCGAATGTGCATCTTCAATATTTCCAAATTTTAATGAATCTAAAAGCGCAATTGGCCTTGCTCCCATCGCAAGAACATCTCTAACTATTCCACCTATTCCAGTTGCTGCTCCTTGATAGGGTTCTACAGCACTTGGATGATTATGACTTTCGACTTTAAAAACTACTGCATAATCATCAATCTTTATATACCCAGCATTTTCATTTTCTATATTCATTGGAAGATTTTTTAAAAATTCTTTTGAATGTTTATAACCACAATGTTCTGACCATTGTGCTGAATATAAATAGGTTTCAAGTTCAGTAGGCTCTCTATCTAATTTTTCAATTATTAATTTATATTCTTCTACAGATAATCCAAGATTTAAGGCTAAAGTTTTAATTTCCATTTTCTAAATGCCTCCTTATTGAGAGAAATATATATGCTCCATCACCATTTCCTAATAGTTTTACTGTATTTCTTTCAGGATGTGGCATCATACCCATAACATTTCCTTTTTCATTTATTATTCCAGCTATATTATTCATAGAACCATTTGGATTATCCGTATATTTGAAAGATATCAGATTTTTTGATTCTAATTTATTTATATTTTCATAATCATCCATATAATTTCCTTCCATATGAGCAATAGGTAATATTATTTTTTCTTTTGAAATTCCAGAAGTAAATGGTGATTTTTTGTTTATAACATCTAATTCTACATTTTTACATATAAATTTATGATGTTTGTTTTTTGCAAGTGCTCCTGGAAGTAATCCAGATTCAGATAAAATTTGAAATCCATTACAAATCCCCATAACTAAACCTCTTTCATTAATTATGTATTTTTCAACAGATTTCATAACAGGTGAAAACTTTGCAAGTGCTCCAGCTCTTAAATAATCTCCATAACTAAATCCACCAGGTATAAATAAAAAATCATAGTCAAGAGTTTTTTCGAAATCATGCCATATATATTCTGCATTAAATCCAGATTTTTCTAATGCAAAATAAGCATCTTTATCACAATTTGAACCAGGAAATACTATAACACCTGCTTTTAATTTTTTCATTGTTTTACCTCCGAATTTATTGGAATTATTTTAAAATTTTCAAGTACAGGATTAGATAATAAATTATGAGATATATCTTCTATTTTTTTGTATGCAATTTCAAAATTTTCTTCTTCAAGGCTTATATTTATTATTTTTCCAAATGATATATTTTCTAAATATATTTTTTTTCTTTTAAGAACTTTGTCTGTAGCTATAGCTTGCGTATCAAGTATTCCATCTTTAAGATTTATTTGTATTTGAAATTCAAATTTTTTCATATTCCCATTCTCCTTATAAAGTTTTCATATCCAAGTATTAAATTTCCCTTATCTTCTCTATATATATCTTTGTCTAATGATTCCCCAGTTTCTTTATCCCAAAACCTACATGTATCAGGTGATATTTCATCACTTAAAAGTATTTGTTCACCAAAATATCCATATTCTAATTTGAAATCAACAAGATCTATTTTTTTTGGTTCAAGAATTTTTTTTAATAAATTATTTATCTTTAAAGTTGTTTTTTCTATATAATTTAATTTTTCTTCTGATATTATTTTTAAAGCGTATATAGCTTCTTTACTTATCATTGGATCACCTAATGAATCATCTTTTAAAGAATATTCAATTAACGGATTTTCAAAATTTATTCCTTTTTTTACTCCATATCTTTTACAAAAGCTTCCAGCTGTTTTATTTCTTACTATTACTTCCAAAGGTACTATTTTAACTTTTTTAGCAAAAAATGAACTTTCATCTCTATCTTTTATGTACTGAGTTTTTATCTTATTTTCTTCAAGATATTCAAAAAAATATTTTGTTATTTTTTTGTTTAAAACTCCCTTACCCTTTAAATTATCTTTTTTTTCTCCATTAAAAGCTGTTACATCATCTTTATAATATATTATTACTTCTTCTGATTTTTCTGTTGAATATAAAATTTTTGCTTTTCCTTCATATAATTTTTCCATTTATTTTTCCTCCTCATTTTCTATTAATCTTTTTACAAAATAAACAGCGTTTTTCATTCCATGCTTTCCAATCCCCATAGTTGCCACTGGTACTCCACCTGGCATTTGTGTCATAGATAATAAAGCATCTATTCCCTTTAAAGTACCTACTTCGTTTGGTACACCTATAACTGGTTTTTGAGTTAAAGAGGCTATTACTCCAGGTAAAGCTGCTGCAAGTCCCGCTACTGCTATTATTGCAAAATACTCTTTTTCATTCTCTTCTATAAATTTCATCAGTTCTTTTAAATTTCTATGTGCACTTAAAACTTTGTAATCATATTGTATTTCCCAATTTTCTAATAATTCTGTTCCAACTTTAACAAGATTTTCATCAGATTTACTTCCAGATACTATAAGTATTTTTTTCATTTTTTCCTCCTTTTTTAAAAAAGAAATTCCACCTCTCTATGCAGGAAGAGAGGTGGAAAAAATCCAACCCCTCTTCCTGTAGTCGGATATTTACGGTACCCGGTAGAAACTTTCGAACCTTATTTTCGAAAATATACAGGAAGAGGTGCTTCATATTTTATTTACTTTTAGTTTATATATTTTGATTCTAACAGAATAAATATTTTTCTATCTTAATTAAAAGATAAGAAATTTTAAATTAATTGTTAATCAATTTAAAAAAAATATATTTTTTTACTTTTAATATATTTATAATCATACTTTCATTGTTTTCTATATATTTTTAAGTTTTTTCGAAACATTTAATTAACCAAAAATTATCTTTTTGTTAATTTATAATCATTTGTTTTGCTTAAGAATATTAGTATATAAAATATGGAGGTGTTAATATTGTATTTCAAAAATGCTATTTTAAGTGTTTTTAATAAAAAAGGAATAATTGATTTAGCAAAATTTTTAATATCAAAAAATGTAAAAATTTTTTCAACTGGTGGAACTTATGATATTTTAAAAAATAATAATATTGAAGTTTTTAAAATATCAGAATATATTGATTTTCCAGAAATATTAGAAGGTAGAGTTAAAAGTCTTCACCCAAAAATACATGGCGGTATTTTAGCAAAAAATTCTGACATAGATCAATTAGAAAAACTCAATATTACAAAATTTGATTTAGTTGTATGTAATCTATATCCTTTTTTTGAAAATGTTAATAAAAACTTTGATACTGATTCTTTAATAGAATATATAGATATTGGTGGACCATCAATGATTAGATCGGCATCTAAAAATTTCAAATATACCACAATATTGACGGATCCTTCAGATTATGATTCTTTTATGGATAATTTTGAAAATATTGATTATGATTTTAGATTTAAAATGGCAGCAAAAGCATTTAATTTAACTTCTGCATATGATGCTTCTATTTCAGAATATTTTAATAATAAAAGCAATATTGAATTTCCAGATTATTTTGCTATTTCTTATAAAAAAGAGGATGATTTAAGATATGGTGAAAATCCCCATCAAAAAGCAGCTTTTTATAAAAAAAATAATGGTTTCTATTTTTTTAATGATTTTGAAACTTTAAATGGGAAAAAATTATCTTTTAATAATCTAAGGGATGTTGATATTGCGTGGAAAACTGTAAGTTCTTTTTCTGATTGCTGTTGTGTAGCTTTGAAACATAATACTCCATGTGGAATAGCTATTGGAAAAGATACTTTAGAATCGTTCAATAAATCCTTTGAATGTGACCCCGTATCAATTTTTGGTGGTGTTGTAGCTTTTAATAGAACTATTGATTTTGAAACTGCAAAAAAATTAAAAGATATCTTTTTAGAGATTGTAATAGCAACAGATTTTGAGGATATAGCTTTAGATTTATTAAAAAAGAAAAAAAATCTCAGAATTTTAAAAGTTAATAATAATAACTTTGAAAATCGAGAGTTTATTTCTTTAAATGGTGGTTTAATAATTCAAAATACAGATTTAATATTAAATAATGAATTAAATCTTGTAACTAAAAAAAAGAATTATGATATTGATTTAAAAGAAATTGAATTTGCTTTTAATTGTGTGAAATTTGTTAAATCAAATGCAATAGTTGTATGTGATGGTTTTCAAACAGTAGGTATAGGTGGAGGAGAAGTTTCAAGAATTTGGGCTGCTGAAAAAGCTTTTGAAAGATCTATAAGACAACCTAAAATAATGGCTTCTGATGCATTTTTCCCATTTAAAGATGTCGTTGAACTTGCTTATAAAAATGGTGTAAAAATAATTGTTCAACCAGGTGGTTCTATTCGCGACCAAGATTCTATTGATTTTTGTAATGAAAATAATATAGATATGTATTTTACAAATATGAGGCATTTTAAACATTGAGGGGGGAATCATATGAAATTTCTTATATTAGGTGATGGTGCAAGAGAACATTCGATTGCAAAAAAACTTTGTGAATCTCCAAAAACAGATGAAATTTTTATTTGCCCTGGAAATGCTGGAACTTTTTATGAAAAAAAATGTCACAATATTGAATTTATAGATGAAAATACTTTATTAAATTTTGCAGAAAAAAATTCAATCGATTTAACTATAGTTGGTCCTGAAAAGTTTTTATGTGAAGGAATTGTTGATGAATTTGAAAAAAATAATCTTAAAATTATCGGTCCAAACAAAAAATCTTCTATTTTAGAAGGATCTAAAATTTTTTCAAAAAACTTTATGAAAAAATATAAGATTTCTACAGCAGATTATGAAGAATTTAATAATTTTGAAGATGCTTTTAATTTTTTAAACAATATTAATTTTCCTATTGTTATTAAAGTAGATGGCCTTGCTGCAGGAAAAGGTGTATTTATTTGTGATAATTACAAACAATCTGTTAAGGTTTTAGAGGATATAATGAAAAATAAATGTTTTGGTGAATCTGGTAATAAGATAATAATTGAAAGATATTTAAGTGGTTTTGAAGCCTCATTTTTTGTTCTTTTAGATGAAAAAAACTATAAATTATTTAATTATTCAAAAGATCATAAAAAAATAGGTGAAGGTGAAAAAGGTTTAAATACGGGTGGAATGGGCTCTATTACACCTCATCCAAATATAGACGAGAATCTTAAAATCAAGGTTGAAGATTTGATAATAAAACCTACTATCAATGGCCTTAAAGCTGAAAATTTGATGTATAAAGGCATTTTGTTTTTTGGTATACTTTTTGAAAATAATATTCCTTATCTTCTTGAATATAATGTAAGATTTGGAGATCCTGAAACACAATCTTTATTAAATTTATTGGATTCAGATTTAGTAGATATTTTTAATGATATTTATAATAACAATGTTGAAAATACTCATTTAAAATGGAAACAAGGTATTTCAATGGGTTTGGTTTTAACTGCATTTGGTTATCCTTTAGAATATAAAAAAAATATAGAGATTTTAAAAAAATCAGATGATTGTGATTTTATTTATTATTCTTCAAAAATTTCTGAAGAAAAAGCTTTTTCTTCAGGAGGAAGAGTTTTAACTTTAGTTGATAATTGTAAAAATATTGATACTTTAAGAAATAATCTTTATTCTATAGCAAAACTTTATAATAAAGAATTTTATTTTAGAAAAGATATTTAAATATTTATTAATTAAAATTTATGCATGGTTTCTTTATAATCAGAAACCATGCAATTTAATTATATGTCTATTATTTTAAATTTCATTCAGGTAATTCTATTTTTCCATAATCTCCTATAACTAATTTAACTGTTTTTGGTTTTTTCTTAACTGATACTATATGAGAATTTGCTCCTATTATAGAGCTATCCATTCTAACACCCAATGAAGATATTATAGCTCCATCAAGTATTATAGAATTTTCTACTTCTGAGTCTTCTATATTAACATTATTTCCAATTGAAGTGTATGGACCTATATAAGCATTGTTAACTGTAGCATTTTGTCCTATTATGACAGGACCTCTAACTATTGAATCTATTATTTTAGCCCCTTTTTCTATTATTACATTTCCTTGTACAACAGAATTTTCATATACATTACCATCTATTATTTTATTGCTTATGTTTTCTAATACAGTTCTATTTGCTTCGATCAAATCTTCAGGTTTTCCAGTATCTTTCCACCAACCATATATCACATGTGCTCCAACATTTTTTTCATTTTGTATTAGCCATTGTATCGCATCAGTTATTTCAAGCTCTCCTCTCCATGAAGGTTTTATATTATCTATTGCTTGAAAAACTGATGGTTTAAATATGTATACTCCTATTATTGCAAGATTTGATGGTGGTGTTTTAGGTTTTTCTACAACATTTACAACTTTTGAATCTTTCATAACTGCTATTCCAAATCTGGTAGGATCTTCTACTGGTGTTAAAAGTATAAAAGCATCATGATTTTTTTCTTTAAATTCCTCAACAAATATATTTAAATCTGTATTTATGAGATTATCTCCTAAATACATTAAAAAATCATCTTCTCCAATAAATTCTTCACATATTTTTACAGCATGTGCAAGTCCTTTTGGGTTTTCTTGAATTATATAGCTTATTTCCATACCAATTTCTTCACCAGTACCAAGAACATTTATAAAATCTTCTTTATTATCTGGATTTACTATTATTCCAACTTCAGTTATTCCTGACTGTTTTATTTTTTCTAATGAATACATTATTGTAGGTTTATTTGCAATAGGAATCAGAGGTTTTGCATTTGTAAAAGTAAGCGGTCTCAATCTCGTTCCTTTTCCAGCACATAGTACTAAAGCTTTCATTTTATCATCTCCTCAGTTTTGTTTAATAATTCATTTCTTATATTTTCATTTGTATATAAACCTTTTTTAGAAAAGATATTCATATCTTCATTTTTATAGTTTATTACAATACCACCAGCTTCTTTAAGTATTAAGTGTGAAGCTGCAACATCCCAAGGATTAGATCGCAATGAAATGAATGCGTCACAATATCCACTGGCAACATAGCAAATTTGAAGAGCAGCTGTTCCAAATAATCTTATTCTCATAACCTCTTCTTCAAGCTGTTTAATATATTCATGAGTTTTTCCTCTTTTATTTCCAAGAGTTATTATAGAATTTTTTAAATTTTTTGACCAATTTGGAACTATTTTTTTATCATTTAAATAAGCTCCTTCATTTTTTTTCGCATTATAGAAAAGATTCATCATTGGTGCATAAACAAAGCCCATTATTGGCTCATCATCTTCTACATATGCTACTGAAATACAGTATTCTGGAATACCTTTCGAAAAATTCACAGTTCCATCTATTGGATCTATAACCCAATATTTTTTACTATTAGGTTTTTTGTCAAAATTTGCTTCTTCTGCAAAAACTTCAACTTCAGGCATTATTATTTTAAATTTTTCTATTAAAAATTTTTGTATTCTAAAATCATATTCTGTGACGAGATCATAATCAACCTTTTTGGTATTTATTTGGAATGTTTCGTTTTGCGATTTTTTTAATATTTCTCCTGCTTCTAAAATAATTTTTTTTATTTTCTCATAAATTTTTATCACCTCAATATATTTTTATTTTATAAAATTTTTTATTATTTCTGGATCTATTTTTTTAATATTTCCAGGATTAGGAACCTCTTTTATACTAAAAGGTCCAAATTTTATTCTCTTTAATTCTTTTACTTTAAAACCTATGACTTTAAACATAAGCCTCACTTGTCTTTTTTTGCCTTCATTTATTGTGATAGTTACTTCATGATTAGAACCTTGCTTTTTTACTTTTTCTATTTTAGCTGGATTTGTTTTATATCCAGTTTCAAGAACTACTCCATTTTCTATTTTTTTTAAATCTTCTCTAGTTGGATGACCATTTATAATAACTGTATAAGTCTTAGATATTTCATGTTTTGGATGTAAAAGTTTATTGGCTAAATCTCCATCATTTGTTAATAATAATAATCCAGATGAATTTAAATCCAGTCTTCCAACATGAAAAACTTTTTCTTTTATTTTATTTTTTATTAAATCACTTATAGTTTTTCTACCAAAAGGATCTTCCATTGCACATATAACATCTAAAGGTTTGTTTATTAAATAATAAACCTTTTCTTCTTTTCTTTTTAATAACTCAGATATTTTATATGTTTTTCCTTCATATTTTATTGTATCTTCTTCTTCTAATTCGTACCAAGGTTCCTTAATTATTTTGGAGTTTACCAGTATTCCATCTTTTAATATTTTATCAGCTGATTTTCTTCTACTAATCCCCAGTGTTTGTATTGCTTTTTGTAAACTTATCATCTTTAATCTCCTCCAACTTTCTTATTGTCTCTTGTGGAACCCATTCATAAAATTTATCGGTTAATTGGTATAGATAAGATTTTTTTTCTTTCCTTTTAACCTTTTTTACTATTTTATATTCCATCAATTTTTTTATTTGAGAATAACTGTTCTTTCCTCTGGTCTTTTCAATTTCTATTAGTCTTGATGGTCCATTTAAAAATAATACAGTTATTACTTCAAATTGTGTATCCGTTAAATTCATTTTTTTGGGTTTAGGTGTTATTATTTTTTTTATTTCAGGTTTAATTTCAAATCTATATTTATCATAAAATTTTGTTAATTCTACTCCATGAGAATTATCCATATAATGAGTTTGTATGTCAAAAATAATTTTTCTCACTTCGTCAATTTCTATTCCAGTACTTTTAGATATATCTTCTATATTACATCCATTAGGTTTTGAATATATATATGCTTCTATGAGTTGAAAATTTATATTCATATGATCACCTACTATTTTAAATTTATAAATATTCCATCTTCATAAGAAAATCTATCATTTCTTATTAAGGTTAATATACCAAGAAAAAGAACTATAAATTTTAATTTATTGAAATCTGATATTTTATATATATCATATATATTTAATTGATTTTCTTTTTCAAGTCTTTTTATAGCTTCTTCAACAGAATAAACTTCTTTTATTATTTCCAGTTTTTCTTGCACTTTTAAATAATCATTAACAAAATTTTCTAATTGTATTTTTGCATCCTTTTGATCTATTTTATCTCTTGGTTTTACCCTTACATATTTCGCTGATGGTTTACCATATTCCTTCATTAAAATCTTTTTTGTATAATCAAGAAGCTCATAATCATCTATAGTTGAATATAATTGTTCTGTATGTTTTCTTAATCTATTTTTATTATTTTTATCTGGTAATAAACTTAAAGATTTTAAATAAGTTAAATATGCTGATAATTTCATAAACTCACCTATTTCAGAGAGTTTATTTTTATTTTTTTGAATAAAATTCAAATATAGATCTGATATTTCTGATACTGATATTTCATTTAATGGTATTTTTTTATCTTTAACAAGTTCAACCAATGTTGAAAATGAACCAGAATAAATATCTATTTCTATGTTTAATTCTTCAATTATCACTTTAATCATTCTCCCGTTAAAAATCTTATTAATCCTATTTCAGAGTATTATCTTCAAATTTATTTTATCACATTATTACTTGTATATGGTATAATTGTTTTAAAGATACTGTAAAAGGAGGATTCTTATATAATGAATCAAAAAGCACCCAGAAAGAGCAACTTTAATTTTATAATAATAACAATAATATTCTTCGGAGGCCTAACCCTTTTTCAATTTTTCATGATGAAAAATATGAAAACTGATTTTGATATTGTCAATTCAAGTACTTATTTTACAATACGAGAAGATTTTAATGTGGAAATAAATACCGATGTTACATTCAAAGCAAATGATGAAAAATCTTATACTAATATGGTAAGAAACTTTAATACCCCAGATGAAGAAAAATTTAAAGTTTATAATGATCAATTTAAAGAGTTGAATGAAAAAATAGGAAAAAATATGACGACAATAAGTTATCAATCTACTGTAACAGAGAATAACCCAGAAATGTCGGTAAATGAATCAGTTTTAATAGAAGGATTATTAGAAAAGAAAGAAGATAATCTTTATGAATTCTCATTAAAAGGTCAACCATTTAATGTAAAAGATAATGTATATATTTATTTTCCAGAAAATTGGGTCATTGAAAAGATAGATCCAGCACCAAATAAAATTGCAAATAATTTTGTTTTATATAGTAATTCAGGTAATATGGATTTCCCAATAATTCTTTTTAGAATTAATCAATAAGAAGTGTATTTCATGGATTTTATAATTCTTTTTTTATTAATAATCTTAATATTTTTATTGGTATTGATTTTGATGTTTTTATATAAAAGTAAAAATAAATTAGATGAAAAATTAGAAAATTATAGATTTGAAATGGAAGATGAATTAACAAAAATTATAAATAATTATGATATCCTTTTTGAACAAAATCTAAAAAAATTGGATTTGTTAATAAACAAATATAACAAAATATCATCAAAACAAGAATCAATTAAAATAACAAATGCTTCTGTTGAGGGTAAAAAGAAAATTTTATATTCCCAAAATGAAGAAGAAAATTTGAAGATTAAAAAGATTTTACAACTCATAAACTCCGGTAATTCTCCGGAGTCTGTTGCAAAAATAATGGGTATAGGAACTGGTGAAGTTAATCTTTATGTGAATTTTTATAATGATAAATAAATCTTTCTATACCAAAACTGTCTTTTTTTATCTCTGTTTTTCCAGAGAGCTTATCTATCAAATCATATGTTTTTAATACATTAAACTCTGTTGTTTCAAATAACAGAGTTTTATTTTTTATTAAATCATAATATTTGTTTATTAATTTTCTATAAAAATTCTGTCCATCTTTTCCCGCAAAAAGTGCTATATCTGGTTCATATTTCAATGTTTCATTTTTATTTTTGTATTCTTCTTCAACATAAGGTGGATTCGAAATTATCAAATCTATTTGTTCATGTTCTTTTAAAAATGGTTCCAAATAAGATCCTAAATAACTTTTTATATTAACATTATTTTTCTTACAATTTTTTTTAAAAACTTCTAAAGCTTCGAAAGATATATCAGAAGCTATGATTTCTATATCAGGAAAAAATTTTTTTAATGTTATAGCTATAACTCCAGATCCTGTTCCAAGATCTAATATTTTTTTTATATTTTTTTCTTCAATTATTTTCTTTGCTATTAATACTAAATCTTCTGTTTCAACTCTTGGAATTAACACTCTTTCATCTATGTAAAAAATATTATTTAAAAATTGTACTTCATTTACCAAATATTCTATTGGGTATCCTTTTATATTTTTTTCAAGTTTTTCAACATTTTTTTCTGATATAAAAGGATCTGAAAACATATATTCTATAATATCTTTTTTTTCTATCATTGATAATTTTTTTATAATATTTAAACGGGAAATATTATATTTCCCGTTTAAATAATTTATTAATTCATTTAAATTCATTTTAAATTCCTAATATTCTTCTTACTTCTTCACTTGCCATTGAAGGATCCCAAGGTGGATCAAATATTAAATCAACTTTTACTTCTTTTGCCTCTTCTATTTCTCTTACTTTCGAAGTTGCATCTTCAACCATCATTCCTGCTAAAGGACACATCGGTGTCGTTAATGTCATATTAACATGTATATTATTATTTTCATCTATATCAACATCATAAATTAACCCCAGAGAAACAACATCAAATCCAATTTCCATATCATATACATTACTTAATGCTTGTATAACACGTTCTTTAGTTATTTTTTCCATGTTTTAACCTCCTTAGAATAATTTAGAATTAAATATTATATCTGAATTATTGACAAATTCTGTTATTTCTTGTGGTAAGATTTTATCAAAATATTCTTTAGTTTTTTTATCTCTTAAGTTAAATATTATTTGTTCTTTAGATTCTTCTAAAGTCAACTGTTTTTGAGGTTTTTTATTTATTATTTTTATAATAAATCTTTCTTCATTTTGATTTAAATTTAAAGGTTTTGATATATATCCAGGGGCATTATTTTTAACCATTTTAACTATTTCATTGTTTTCATCTTCAAGAGATATTGTAACTGCTTGAGTTTGATCTTTATTTATATCTTCATAATTATTTAATCCATTTATTATATTTTCATAAGCTTTATTTGCTTGATCAATATTGTCGAATCTTTTGATCTCAATATCTGATGTTGATTTTTGCATATAATTCTCTTTATTATTTTCATATTCTGATTTCATTTCTTCTTCATTTATTTCATAACTTGAAGATATTTGATTATAAAGTTTATTAATAGATGTTTGATACAATCTATCATATGTTATTCCATTTATATAATTTTGTTTATTCATATATCCTTTTGTCATAAAATAATAATTTGCATCTTCTTCTTTTAAATTAGAGTCCTTAATTGCAGAGTTCAAATCTTCTTCTATGAGTTTTTTTGTTTCTTCTCTATTTAAATTGATTTCTTTATTTTCAACAAACTGTATAAAAAGTATTTGATTTGCAACTTTTTTTGCTTGTTGTAAATTATATTCATTTAAAAGTTCTATTCCAGTAGCAGTATTAGTTAAAAGATAGTAAAATGAATCATTTTGTTGTCTTAAATTAGTTAATAAAGATATAGTTCCACTTTTTGCAGCTAAATAATCTGAACTTATTTTTTCTTCATTTATCTTCATAGATATTTCATCTTCTAATTCCTCAAAACCATAGTTAAATGCCATACCTAATGTAAAAATGCTAAGTAAAAATAAGATTAAATATTTTTTCATTTTATTTCCTCCCCATATTTATCTTTCCAAAGTTTTATAAAATTTTTTTCATTATTAATTATTTCTTGATTTAACATTTTTTCTATATTTATAAATTTCTCATAATAATTTTTTGCAGATTCATTTATTATTTCATTTATTTGCAATTTATTTTCTGACAAATAAAATAGAAGCACTTCAAAAAAATCTGAAAAATTATCTTTTTTTATATTATTTATCATAATTTCTTTTAAATTTTCATCTTTATATGGATTTATTCCCAGTTCTTTCGAATTATCTATTATTCTTCTCAATTTTAATATTGGTGGAAGATTATTTTTTAATTCTCCCAATGAAGATTGTTTTTTATGATTTTTTTCTTTAGCTTTTATATTTTCCCAATTTTCATAAGAATATTCACCCTTTTTTTCAAATACATGAGGATGTCTTCTTATCATTTTTTCGGTGACACTTTTGATAACATCTGAAAAATCAAATTTTTTCTCTTCTTCGGCTATAATCGATTGAAAAACTATTTGTAATAAAACATCTCCGAGTTCATCTTTTAACTCTTCATAATCTTCATTTTCAATTGCTTGTGCAACTTCATATGATTCTTCTATTATATATGGTTTTAAACTCTTTATTGTTTGTTTTCTGTCCCATTCACATCCATTTTTTGATCTCAATTTTATCATTACTTCAAAAAGTTCTTCAAGATTGTTTATTATATCTCTATCCATTATAAAACTCCTATCCTAAAAAGTCTAATTTTAGATATATCACTAAAATCTTTTATTATTTCTTTTTTTATAATCATCGATTTAACAGGATTAAAGGTTAACCTATATTCTGAAAATATTCCATATTTTTTTATATTTTCAATATGTTTTTTTGTAGGATATCCTTTGTGCCTATCAAACTCATACATTGGATATTTTTCATGCAAATTTATCATATATCTATCTCTCAAAACTTTTGCTATTATTGAGGCTCCACCTATTAAAAATGATTTATCATCCCCTTTTATTATACATTCAAAATTAAAATTAAAATTAAAATTTTTTCCATCTATTAAGCAATAAGAATTTTTTTTATTTATTTTATTATAATTTCTATTCATAGATAATTGAGTTGCTTTAAAAATATTTATATCATCTATTTCTTCTGAAGTAGCATAATCACTATACCATTGAAAATTTTTAGTTATATATTCAAATCTTTCTTCCCTTTGTTTAAAATTTAATTTTTTTGAATCTTTAGCAACTTTTGAAAGATCTCTAAGATCTTGTTTGGACTCTAAAATTAATGCACCAGTAAATACTGGTCCAGCTAAAGGACCTCTACCAGCTTCATCCATTCCTATTAAATATTTTCCTTTTTCAAAAAATTGTTCATCAAATAACATTTTAACCTCCAAATTTTAACAACAAATACAATTTTATCATATTATATTACTAAAAAAAAGCCCGCAAAGCGGACTTTTTATTCTTTTTCATATGATTTACCACTCGCTGCTGGAGCCCTTGTTTTTCCAACAAATCCTCCAACCACTATTAAAGTTAGTATGAATGGTAATAAATTTAATAAAGCTTTAGCTTCTGATGGTAATTCTAACAGAGTTTGAAGTTGAATATTCATAGCTTCTGCAGCTCCAAATAATAAAGAAGCCCACATTGCTCCTATCGGATTCCAATTTCCAAGTATCATGGCAGCTAATGCAATAAAACCTTTTCCAGCCGGCATATGTTCTTGAAATTGTCCAAGATCACCTAAAACAATATATACTCCACCTAATCCAGCTAAAAGTCCAGACATCAAAACACCAAAATATCTTATGCCTTTTACATTAACTCCAAGAGTATCTGCAGCTTTTGGGTTTTCTCCAACCGCCCTCATCCTTAAACCTAGAGGAGTTTTATATAATAAATACCATGATGCTATTATTACTACTATTGCAATATAAAAGAAAATTGTTATTTCACCAAATATTTCGCCTATAAAAGGAATTTTTTGTATGGCTGGTATTCTAACTAAAGGAATCTTTGATACAAAATCACTTTGCCCTTCTTGATTAAAAACTGGAACCATTAAAAAACCTACAATACCTTGAGCTAATATTATCAATGCAGTAGCAGAAACAATTTGATCTGCCCCCCATTCTATGGAAACATAAGCATGAAGATATGCCAAGATTGCTCCAGATATTATACCCATCAACAATCCAATCCAAACATTTCCGGTCAAAAATGTAAAAGCTGTAGATGTAAAAGCACCCAATTTCATTATTCCTTCTAAAGCTATATTTGTTACTCCAGTTTTTTCGGTAAATACTCCACCTATTGATGCAAATATTAAAGGTAGAGCAGATAAAATTGTTAATTTATAAAAAAGAGGAGATATCAATGCCGTAAAAATTGCCTCTATCCAACTCATTCTAATTCACCACCTTTAACAGGTTTAGAAAATTTCATTATCCACATTTTTATTATTCTATTTGCTGCTACAAAAAATATTATTATACCTTGTATTATAGTTACTATATCATCTGGAATTCCAACACTTTGCATGGCATTAGAACCAGATCTTAAAGATGATATTAAGAATGAGGAGAATATTATTCCTATAGGATTATTTTGACCTATAAGAGCTATTGTGATTCCATCAAATCCCCTACTTCCAGTAAATGCTCCAAATATTCTATGATAAACACACATTACTTCTATTGCTCCAGCCAATCCAGCAAGTCCTCCAGAAATGGCCATAGTTAAAACTATATTCTTTGATATCGAAATTCCACCATACTCGGCAGCATAAGGATTATATCCAACTGCTTTTAATTCATATCCAACAGTTGTTTTCTGAAGAACTATATATACGACAAAAGCTGCAACTATTGCAACAAGTATCCCCGATGGAACATTTGAAGCCTGTACAGTTAACAAAGGTGGTAATTGAGCACTTTGAGCTATTTCAGGAGATTTCGGAACACCTTGTCCAACAGCTAAAGGACCAGAAACAACATAATTACTCAAATGATAAGCTACCCAGTTTAGCATTATAGTGGAGATTACTTCGTGAGCTCCAGTTTTTGCTTTTAAAATACCTGCAATTGAAGCCCATACAGCTCCACCAAGTATACCTGCCATCATTGTAAGAGGAATTGCTATAACTGCTGGAACATTTCCCATATTTATCCCTACAAAAGTAGCCATTATTCCTCCAACAGCCATTTGTCCTTCTGCTCCTATATTAAATACTCCAGCTCTAAATCCAAATCCTACCGCCAATCCTGTTAATAGTAAACTGGTCATTTTAGTTATATTATCTGCCCATGATAGTCTACTTCCAAAAGCTCCTTTAAACATTTCAGCATAAGCTGTTAAAGGATTTTTCCCCAATAATAGAATTATTATAGCTGCTATTATAAGAGAAACTAATACTGAGAAAAATGGAACTAAAAATGGCATCCATTTATTTTTACTTTGAACTTTAGGCATTATTTATCGCCTCCATGATGGCTTTTTGTGTCTTCTGAAAGTTTTATATCCTTTAATTTGTTACCTGTCATCATAAGACCTATCTCTTCGATCGATACTTCTTCTGGTTTTACTTCTCCCATTATTTGTCCTTCATACATAACAATTATTCTATCAGAAAGGGATAAAACTTCTTCAAGTTCCATAGAAACTAATAAAACAGCTACATCTTTCTGTCTAAGATTTATTATTTCATTATGAACATATTCAATTGCTCCAACATCAAGACCTCTTGTAGGTTGAGCAATTATAATAAATTCAGGTCCAGCAGAAACTTCTCTCGAAATTACTACTTTTTGTTGATTTCCCCCTGATAAATTTCCAGTTGCTATTGTAGAATCTGCAGGTCTTACATCAAAATTTTTAACAAGTGTTTCACTTCTTTTTAATATATTTTCATGTTGTAAAAATCCTCTATATGCAAATGGTTCAAGATAATGTTTGCCCAATATCATATTATAATAATTTGGATATTCTTGTATCATAGCATATTTAAATCTATCTTCTGGTATATGTGTAATATTTTCTTCTCTTAATTCTCTAACATTATATTTTGAAATTTCTTTTTCTTTGAAATAATAATTTCCTTTTTCTATTTTCCTTAATCCAGTCAAAGCTTCAACAAGTTCACTTTGTCCATTACCAGCTACACCAGCAATTCCAAGTATTTCACCCTTTTTTATTTCAAAGTTTATTCCTCTAACAGTATCTAAATGTCTATTATCTTTTACCCATAAATTTTCTATTTTTACAAGTTTTTCACCAGGTGTTTTTTCCGGTTTGTCAACTCTCAAAACAACTTCTCTTCCTACCATCATATTTGCGAGTTGTTTTTCATTTGTATCTTTTACATTTACATGCCCGGTAACCTCTCCAAGTCTCATAACAGTTATATTATCAGATATTTTCATAACCTCATGAAGTTTATGAGAGATAAATATTATAGTCTTTCCATCATCTCTTAATTTATTCATAATTTCAAAAATATCTTCTATTTCTTGAGGAGTTAAAACAGCAGTAGGTTCATCTAAGATTAATATTTCTGCTCCTCTATAAAGGGTTTTTATTATTTCAACTCTTTGTTGCATTCCAACAGGTATATCTTCAATCTTAGCATCCACATCAACATAAAGACCATATCTATCAGATAGTTTTTTTACTTCCTCTCTCGCCTTTTTTAAGTTTAATGAAATTCCTTTTTTCGGCTCAGAACCAAGAATAACATTTTCTGCAACGGTAAGATTATCAACAAGCATGAAATGTTGATGAACCATTCCTACTCCCTTTAGAATAGCATCTTTTGGGCCATTTATTTCTACCTTTTCTCCCATTATATAAATCTCTCCAGATGTAGGTTTATATAATCCATATAATTGATTCATTAGTGTAGACTTTCCTGCCCCATTTTCTCCAATTAAAGCATGAATTTCACCTTTTTTTACCTTGAGATTGACTTTATTATTAGCCAATACTTTTGGAAATTGTTTTGTTATATCTTTCATATAAATGGCATAATCTTTTATATTAACTTCAGGCTGAGACATTAAAACACCTCCTGTTTTTCATTTTTCATTAAAATATTAGAACAATTAAACAAATTTAACTGATTTAATATTTTAATAGGGCAGGGGATTCCTGCCCTTTATTTTAATTAAAATGGAAATTGTACACTTGATACATCAAATGTTCCAAATGCTTCATCTGTTCCTGGAATAACTAATGTTCCTTCTGCTATTAATTTTTCAAGATAAGATAATTCTGCAAAAACTTTATTAGGTACAAAACCTTTTGTATATTTCATAGGTGATAAACTAACTCCACCATCTGCTAAACTCAATATTGTTTCTCCAGATTGGAATCTTCTTGCAGATCTTGCAGACTTTATTCCTTCAAAAGCTGCATTATCTACTCTCTTCATTGCTGAAGCTAATACATAACCAGGTGCTAAATAGTCTTGATCTGAATCTACACCTATTGAGAAGTATCCTCTTCCAGCTTTAAAATATTCATCTATTATTGTTGTTAAAGAAGCATCAGCTTTAACATTTAAAAATTGACTACCTTTTTCTTTAGAAGCATCTATTACACCATTTCCTGTTCCACCAGCAGCATGGAAAACAATATCTGCACCTTGTTCATACTGTGCCATAGCCATCTGTTTACCTTTAGCGGGAGCATCAAAAGCACCAGCATAACCTGATATTAATTCAATATTTGTTCCATGAAGTTGATTATAAGCTTTTATACCTGCTCTAAATCCAAGTTCAAGTCTCATAACTGGAGGAATTCTTATACCACCAACATAACCTAATTTACCTGTTTTATTCATAGCTGCAGCTATATATCCAGCAAGAAAAGTTCCATCTTGTTCTTTAAAAGTATATAGTGCAAGATTGTTAGGTACTGTTTGTCCTTCTGATGGAGATATATCAATACCTATAAATTTTTTGTCTGGAAATTGTGGTGCAACATTAAATAAAGCATCAGCCATTAAAAAACCTACACCAAGTATTACATCACCATTTTTTGCAGCTGTTGTTAAATTGGTAATATAATCTGTTTGTTCTTTAGATATTATATATTCAATATCTACTTTTAATTCGTCTTCTGCCCTTAAAAGGCCATTCCATGTACCATCATTGAATGATTTGTCTCCCAATCCTCCAGTATCTGTTACCATTATTGCTTTTAATGAAAAAGCACTTACAAAAAGCAATAAAACAAGCGATAAAACAAGAATTTTTTTCATACTTTACTACCTCCCCTTTGGTTGAAGTATATTAGTAACGAAATAACTAACATTATAGCACCATAAAAAATATTAACTGAAAAATCATACGTGTGAACAGTTGGAAATTTAATCTGTGATATTACTTCTAATGTATCAGGTTTTATAAATGATAATATACTGGCTAAAATCATCATGATTGAAGAAATATTTTTTATTATTCTTTGTTCAAAGATTATAAAAATTAATATTGAAAGTAAAAATATTATCAATATAGAAGTTCCCCAACTTGTATTATAAGCTTTTAAAGGTATTTTATTTCTTATAAGTGTCTCATCAAAATATTCTTGAGTATCTTTTTCTATCGCCTGTAAAAGTTCATTATTTGAAGTGATTTTAAAAAACTCTTTTTCATAATAATCCATAAAATCTTCATCAGAGTATCTTATTACATCAGCTATATTGTCTTTCAATACTTTCATTTCATTATTAACTCTTCCAGACCTTAATTCTGAAACTTTAATGGCTTTTTCTATAACCCTTGAATATTCTTTTGCTATTTCTTGATAATTTTCTATATTGTTAAACTTTAATCCTTCTTTTAAAGTTTTTATATCTATTCCATCAATTTCATCTGCATATACATATTCATATATATTTTTGTCTATTCCTTTTTTTAGCATTGCATTTAATTCATTTTTATATATTAGATTTATTTCTGAATATTCTTGTCCAAGTTCAGATCTTATAAAGTCAAGACTTTTCATAACTGGCGCATGATCATAATATAGAATATCACTCATAAGTTGCTTTTGAAACTCACTATTTTCAAACGAAACATTATTTTTCATGAGTAAATCTTCAGAATAATATGAAGGTATTAATATCAATAATAATAATCCTATAAATATTAAACTATTTGAAATTCTCTTGAATATATTTGCTCTTCTTTTGAATACAGATAAAAGTGTGATAATAGCAAAAATACCGATAAATAAAATAAAATAAGAACCATATATAAAAGAACTTATAGTATCTTTTAAAGCATCAAAAATAAACAACATATAGAAACTTTCAGAAAGAAATATTATTAGAGAAATATAAGGTATAAATTTTTTATAGAAAAAATAAAATAAAATAAAAATTATTACATAAACTATAAATCTTAAATAATATAAATTTAAACTTATTTTTCCATCTTGCATTATTATATTTATAACTTCAGTCAATTCATCATCAACTTGTTCTGTAAGTGATTGCAAAAATTCATAAGATAAGTCATCTATTGCATATTCAAGTTCTTCACCATTTAAATCTGAAGTCGAAATATCTTTTATTTTAGATTCTAAATCTATTTTATTTTTTTCTATCATAGAGTCATAAAGAGTTTGGGCTTCTCCTGAGTATGTATATAAATCATAATTATCTATACTTGCTTTCATATCAAATTTTTTAATATTTTTATATGGTGATGATTCAACAAGACCTAATGAATAAGCTATAACATTTCCAAGATATGTTAATGATTCATCTTGTATTTCTCCCCTATAATCTTGAATAGTAGTAAAATATGCTGGTAGAGATCTAACAGATTCTTTTGAAAGTCTTTGACCAGAAAAATCACTTTGAACATAAGCTAAGAATCCAGCAAATGCAATCTTTTCTTCATAGTTATCAAATTCCATAGAATTATATATATTTGACAGATACGTTTGAATATTAGTTGGTCTATCAATATACTCAGCACTACCTATCATAATATTTCTATAAAACTTATATATTCCAAGATTTTCAAGTTGAATATAAAAATCTTTAAGATTTCCTTCTTCATTTCCACTTTTATATTCAGAAATATAAGAATTATAATTGTTTCTTAGAACATCTAAATCAAGAGAAAACCCTATCGAAATTAAGCTTGTAAATAAGAGAAGAATTACTATTAATTTTTTCATTGATCTCCCTCCTGTGATGTTGTTTCTAACATTCTTTCTATAGCATTTATTATTATATTCATACCTCTAAAATTACTAACTCCTTCTGGCAAAACAATATCTGCTTTAAACTTTTGTGGCTCTATAAAAGATTTAAATGAAGGAGCTACGAACTTTCTATATTGTTTTAAAATACTTTCAACTGTTCTACCTCTCTCTATTGTATCCCTTTCAATTCTTCTTATAAGTCTTTCATCAGAAGGAGCATCTATATAAACTGAAAAATCAAAGAGTTCTTTTATGTTATCATCATGTAAAACAAATATTCCTTCGACTATTACAAGGTCATTTGTCCTAAATAAATCAAAAATACCATTTTCTCTTCTAAAAGTAACCATATTGTATACTGGAACATGAATATCTTTACCATTTTTTAATTCTTTCATGTGTTTCGAAAACAATTCAAAATCAAATGCTTTTGGATCATCAAAATTAAAGTCTGAAGGATTTATTTTTGGGGGTAAATCTTTATAGTAGTCATCCATATTTAATAATGATGCTCTATTCTTAAAATGCTCTACTATGCATTTTGAAACACTTGTTTTACCTGAACCACTCCCTCCAACTATAGCAACAAGAACCACAAAAAATACACCTCTTTTCAGTCTTTTTCAATTTATTATACTATAAATATTTTGTTTTAGCAAAAAGATTTATGAAAAATCTTTCTCATTTTTAAGTTAATATTTTTATATAATTAAATTATTCATTTTTTATCTTCTTTGTGATAAAATAATTATTGATTTATTTTTATTGAGGAGGAGATAATCATAAAAAAATTTTATATTTTAATTCTATACATTTTTATTTTTGTTTTAATATTTTCTGAAGATTATTTTGTTGAAATAAATAAATTTAATATTGGAAAAAGGGCTTTTCATATAAATTCTTACGATAATTATGCTTTGATTTCTGATTATGATGGTAAATTATCCGTTATAGATTTTTATACAAATGAAATTTCTCAATATAATGATGCAACAATACCAATGGCAGCTGCATATGATGGTGAATTTATATATTTAATAGATAATTATAAAAGAGAAATTTTAAAATTAAAAAATAACAAATTAATAAAAAAAATTAGAATAGAATCAAAACCAGTAAACATAGTGTTTTTAAATGATAAGCTTTATATAACTTCAAACTCACCAAATAAACTATATATATTAAATTCTAATTTGGACATATTAAAATCTTCAAATTTAATAGTTGATAGTCCAGCAATAAATATATTAAATAATCAAATTTTTGTTCCAATGTTTGATAATTTTGAAGATAATAAATTTTTAACTAATATTTTATTTTATATTCCTGAAAAAAATACTTATATAATCAACTATGCCAATATAAAATTTCCTAAAGATATAACTTATTACAACAATAATGAATATATAATTTCTTATTTTGATGGAAAACTTTATAAAAATTCTTATAAAAGGCAAGAATTTGTAGCTCAATTTGGTAAATATACAGAAAAAATTTCTACTTATAAAAATTATATAATTGGAAATTCTTTATATGGTGGTATTTATTTTTATGATACTAAAAATGGAAAAACTACCAAAATACTTGAAGATGTGCCACTTAAAGACTTTGAAATTTCTCCTAATAATGATTATATATATGCAATTTCTCATATTTATAATAAATTGTATATTATAAAAGATTTTAAAATTTTTCAAACTTTAGATATAGATGAATATCCAATAGATATTTTTTCTCCAGATGAAAATATAGTTCTTGTACTTTCTACAGATGGAGAAACTTTGCAAATTATAAGGCGTTTTGAATGAGTTCTTTAGTTATCTTTACTGAATTTAATATATCAATATTAAATCTTTCTCCAAGTGTTTTAAAATCATAACCTTTAGTTATATAATCTGTGTATAAAGAACTTATATCTATTAGTTCTTTATAAAAAAATTTATAATCCGATGAAATATTTTTTAAAACTCTTTGATTTTTATTATTTCCGTATGTAAACGTAGGTACTCCAAAAAAAATACCTGCAATAGCTCCATGAAGTCTATCAGAAATTATTAAATTAGATGTAGATATCTCTTCTATTATTTTATTAAAATCTTTTAATGGAAAAGGTATATTTACTTTATTTTCTCTCATTTTATCTACTATATAATAATTTACTGATGAATCTTTATCTGAATTTATTATGAGTGTTTGTATTTCATGATCATTGAAAATAGAAAGAAAATCTATTAAACTTTCTATATCATTATAATTATTTTTTAAACATATAGATATTTTGTTTTTTTTATCTTTTTTGATAAAATTTTCTTGTTCATCCATCAAACAATAAAGACCTAGATCTGCCGAAAGATAAACATTATGATTATAATTTTTTGCAAAATTATAAGATGTATTATCTCTAAATATAGCTTGTAGGTTTTTATAAGATAAAACTTTTTTTAACATTTTAGAAGCTATTTTATGTTTTATGGGACCTAACCCTTGAGATAATAAAAGTATTTTTATATTATTTTTCATAGCTGTTTTCGCTATATAATAATAATATAAAAAACTTTTTAAAGAGGTTTCGCTTTGAAATAGATTTCCTCCACCATATATAACTATATCCATTTTTTGAACATAACTTCTAAGACTTAAAATATCAAATCTATTTATATTTTTTATAGAAAAAGAATAAGAAGTTTTATTGATTGGTAGTTCATTATCTGATGGAATATATATATTTCCAGAAAAATTTATTTCTTGAAATATTTTTAAAATGCTTTTTAAAAGAAGATCATCTCCAAAATTTTTAAAACCATAATATCCAATTAGCATTATATTTTTCATATAATGACCTCCATTTAGGAAATTTATATTTTTTAAAGAATAATAGAACAGGAGGGATAAAAATGTTTAATGATACCTTTAAAATTTTACCAAAAGCAATGGATGCATCTGTTCTACGTCATAAAATGATATCACAAAATCTTTCAAATAAAAATACCCCAAATTATAAAAGAAAATATGTTTCTTTTGAAGAAGAGTTAAATAAATCTATTGATAATAATTCTGATCAAGATTTAAAGTTAAATACAAATAATTCAAAGCATATCACAAATTTTAAGAATATAGATGAAGTAAACCCTTCTGTTAAAGTTGATGATTCAAAATCATTTGAAAATGACGGTAATAATGTTGATGAAGATAAAGAGTTTTCATTGATGATTCAAAATTCTATGAAATACACTGGGTTATCAAGATTGATGACTTATTCTATTCAAAGATATAATACTGCTGTTAGGAGTGGTAGATGATGGATGGCTTGTTTAAAAGCATGAATATTTCTGGAAGTGGAATGTCTGCAGAAAGATTTAGATTGAATATTATTTCTCAAAATCTATCCAATGCAAATACAACAAGAACTGATAATGGAGGACCTTATAGACGAAAATCTGTTTCTTTTGAAGAAGTTTTAAATGGTTCTATGAGTAATTCAGAAAGTTTTGGTGGAGTTAAAGTAAGCTCAATAAATGAAGATCAAGCTCCATTTCGTCTTGAATATGAACCTGATAATCCTGATGCAGATGAAAATGGCTATGTTAGATATCCAAATGTAAATGCATTGCGTGAAATGATAGATATGATATCTGCACAAAGGGCTTATGAATTCAATGCAACTGCTGTAAATACAGCTAAAACAATGTATAATTCGGCCTTAAATATTGGAAAATAATATGGGAGGTGAATCGATTTGATAAACAGAATAAATAAAATCGGTTTAGAAAGTATTAAAAATACTGATTTAAATAAAAATAATAAAAATTTAAACTTTTCAAAAATGCTTAATGATGCTATAAATGATGTAAACAGTTTACAAAATATTTCTGATAAAGCTACAAATGATTATGCAACTGGAAAAATTAATGATGTACATCAAGTCATTATAGCTGCTGAAAAGGCTTCTCTATCTTTGAGATTGACTACAGAAGTAACGACAAAAATAATAGATTCTTATAAAGAAATAATGAGAATGCAATTATAATTGGAGGCATATAATGGAAAATGTTGTTAAAGCTGTTGAAGATTTTTTTGAAAAAAAACCTGATGCAGATTTCGATGAATTAGATATATTTTTAAATAATAATTTTTCTAAAGAAGAAATCGAAAAATATTATGAATTATTGAGTGAGACACTTGGGGGTATGAAGGAAGTAATCGAAAACCCCGTAGAAATGTTTACAAAAGATCAAAAAGAAAATGTTATATCTGGAGAATATTTTGAATTGGTTAACTTTCCAAAAGAAGAAAGATTAAGAAGTTTAAAAGTGGCTGAATGGAAATCAGGAGAATTAGAACCTGGTGAATATTTAATAGATTCAAGTATGGTTGGAAGTTATTTCATACAAAATGGTAATGGTAGTTTAATACTCGGTAAAAATTCTTTAGTTTTTTTCTCTGGAGATCTTATAACTTTTAATAAAGTAAGTGATGATATTTTAAAAGTAGATAAAAAAGTCATCTGTTTATATAAAAAATAATATTAAAGGGTAGAATAATTAATTATTCTACCCTTTTTTTATATTTTATCTAAAGTTTTGATTTTTTTTAATCCGTTATTTGCAACTCTTGGATTTATTAAAACACCTGGTCCTGATATACATCCTCCAAAGCAAGCCATTCCTTCAAGAAGGTTTATGTTTTCTTTTTCTAAATCTTTAAAAATTTGTTTTCCTTCTTCAAGCCCATTCATTTTTAAAGTTGTTATATTTTCTTTTTTCATCCTATTCTCTACAGCTTTTGTAACTCCACCAGAAGCAGCAAAGTTCCAAGCATCATAACTACCTTCTATGTCTTCATTTTCAAAGTCTGTTGGTTCAATATTTTTAGCTATTAATAAAGCACCTAATTCTTCAAATGTGATGACATAATCAATATAATTACTGTTGTAAGCTTCTGATTTTTTTGCTATACATGGTCCTATAAATATAATATTTGAATCTTTATTTTCTTCTTTAACTTTTTTTGCCAAAGCAATCATAGGTGATGGTGCAGGTGAAATATTTTTTATATATTTATGTTGATGTTTTTTTATATATTCAACAAATGCAGGACAACAAGATGTTGTTACTAATTCTTCAGTATTATCTAACAGTTCTGCTTCTTCTTGAGCTACAATATCAGCACCTATAGCAACTTCATATGCATTATCAAAACCTGCTTTTTTTAATGCATCTTTTATTTGACCTATGCTTACTTTTGGACCAAACTGCGAAACAATGGCAGGTGCAAAAATAGCTATATTATTTTTAAAATTTTTTAAACTGTAAAGAACATTCATGAGATAAGATGGAGTTTCTACAGCTCCAAAAGGACAAGAAATATAACAATTTCCACAATTAACACATTTTTCTTCATTTATTTTTGCGGAATTATCTTCATCTTTTATTACAGCATTTACTGAACAAGCTCTTTCACAAGGTCTTTCTAATTTTACTATTGCAAAATAAGAACATGATTTAGAACATAGTCCACAACCTATACACTTTTCAGTATCTATAACAGCTCTTCCATTTTCAAAAGATATAGCATTTTTAGGACATGCATTCATACATGAGTGTGCCACACAATTCCTACATAAATCAGTTACATAATATCTTCCAGAAGGGCAAGAATCACATGCTTCTTTTATAACTTGAACAAATTTTTCTGATTTTAAATCACTTTTTCCAGATAATATTTCATCTAAAAAAGGAGTTAATTCATAAAGTTCTTTGTCTTTTGTTTTATCATAATCCAATCCTAAATAATTTTTTATCCTATTTTTTAAAACTTCTCTTTCATGATACACAGAACCTCTATACTTACCTTCAGGGCCTGGAAGCATTATTTTTGGTAATTTATCGATTTCATCTTCTAATTGATTATTTTCATACATTTCTGCCATTTTTATAAGGGTTTGTCTTCTCAATTTCATAACTTCATTAAATATAAAAGATCTCATTCTAATTATCACCAACCATGGCAATAATAATTTTTTTGATTTTATCCGGAGATAAATCATCATAAAGTTTGTCATCTATCTTAGCTATAGGGGGTTTCATTTGCCCATGACAAACATCAAAACATGTAGAATACTTTATACTAACATTATTTAAATACTTTTCTGGAAGCTCATTTATAGCTTCAACTAAAGATGATGATCCCAATAAATGACATGTTGTTCCAACACATATACTTATCACCATACTTTTTCCTCCTCAACAATATTCTATTTCAACATCTTTACCCACTCTCTGTAAATTTTTAACTATATCCCTAACTAAATTAGATCTTATGGACATATCAAAAGGTAAAGCTGGATTATGATAAAATGCATTGACTTTTCTTCCAACCATTATTTTTATTTCGTCACAGTCTCTAAGTATTAAAAACATATTATCTGCCGCATTTATATTTTTTTTATCAAAATCTATTTCATACATATTATTTTTACATTCTGAAAGCAATTTATTTAAAGCTTTTAATGTTAAAACTCCTTCAGTTACTAAATCAACATTTTCCATATGACCATAAGGAGGAAGTTCTTTGCTGGAAGTACTTGTAAGATCTATTTCCATTTCATTTCCAGTTATTCTTGATACTATATTACTTGTAGTTCCACCAGATATTATTTTTTTACCATCAAATTTAGTAAATTTCTCAACATAATAACTATCTTTTTTCGGATCTAATGGTGGTCCTGTAAATATTATTGCTCTTGGTTTTTCTGTAATCTTAAGACCAACAAGTGTTGCATCATCTCCCGCTTCAAAACCATAATAACTCTCTGTAACAGCTATTAAATTATCAACCATGTATTTTATATCTCTTGTTCTTCTATACATCCTTTTTAAATATCCAGCTATATTTTCTATTCCCCAACCAAAATCCATTAAATTTCCAAGACCTGCATGAACAACACCATCAGACATAACAAATATAAAATCTTCTGGATCAAGAGTAAATGTAGATATTTTAATTTTTTTATCATTAATTATTTTTTCCTGATAAGTTGGCCAATAAAGTTGACCTTTTTTTAATATTATTGGTTTTGGATTATCATAATTTACTAATTTGACCATTCCATTCCTAAAAATTTGAACAATTGTAAATGTAGAATAAGCTATTCCTCTTACTTTGCATACTGGTAAAGTATTTGCTATAGTATGAACAACTTCTTCAACATCTACACCTTTTTTAAACATAGTACTTATTATTTCAGTTGTTAAAATAGATAATATACTTGCTTTTATACCACTTCCAAGTCCATCAGACATAACTGCTATTTTAGAATCTTCAGTTTTTCCCAATTGAAAATTATCTCCACATACCTCTTCACCAAATTTATTAAGATTTTTTTTGTATATAACCGCCGATATCATTTAAATACACCTACCTCTCATATTTAACTTTCTTTTTTCAAAATAGTCAACAATTTTACAAGAGAGGCTTTAGTCTCTGCTGTTGTTTCTCCAAGAATAGAAGCAATTTCTTGACCTGTTTTCATCTGTTTATCAACGATTTTTTGAACTTCATCCATTATCTGTAATTTTAAAGTTCTCAATTCTTTTTCCTTTCTTTCTTGATCTGTTATATCATGAAAAATTTTAACAACCATTTTTTCATCTTCTATTTTAAAAGTTACTTCAGAAACAGTAATACCGTAATTTGGATATTCTTTTATTCTTCTAACTAAATTTTTTTTCCCATTATTAACTTCATAAAAATCTTGATAATCATCAAAAAAATCAAAAACAGATCTACCTATAACATCTTGTCCTTCAAGAAAAAACATTTTTACAAATGCAGGATTAACAAGTTTTATATCATAATTTTCATCTATAGCTAAAAGTCCATTTGGATCATAGTCCATTATAAGTTCCCAAACATTTTTTGTTACATTCAATTCATTCTCCTCCATTCATCAATATTTCTATATATGGAATTATTTCATTCTCGAATTTTTCAATCGTATTCTCTGGACTCATTTTTTTAAAAAATTTATCCCCAACTTTAATAACAACTCCTTGATTGCAAGGACCTAAACAAAAAGAACCTTTTAAATGCACTTTGGCTTTTAAATCATGTTTTTCGATTTGTCTATTAATTATTTCAACAATTTCATTAGATCCTTTCAAATAACAAGCACTACCCATACAAACATAAAAATCAATCATATTGACTCCCCCTTTATTAAGGTTGCATTTGTATTATATAACTAATATATTAATTAATTATATTTTTTAAAGTAAACACTTAATGAATTTTTTCACATTTTCTCTAACAAGGGCATAAGAAGCCCTTGTTCTAAATAAAATCTTTTAATAAAGATAATGCTACAGAAAAATAAACTGTCATACTTATAACATCCATTAATGTTGAAATTAAAGGACCAGATATTAATGCAGGATCTAATTTTAATTTTTTTGCTATAAAAGGTAAAATTGCTCCAAGTAAATTGGAAACTATTACAACAATTATAAGAGATATAGATAAACTAAGTATTATCATAGGATTTTGAGTATTTACAAAAGCTCTGAATCCCATAACTATTGATAAAATCACACCCATAATACTTCCAATTAGAAGTTCTTTAAAAAATACTCTTTTCATATCTTTAAATTCAAGTTCGCCAAGCGCAATTGAACGTATTATTATTGCAGACATTTGACTTCCAGCATTCCCTCCCATTGCATTTATTGTTGGAATAAATGCTGCCAATATAGTAACTTTTTGTAAAACATGAGAATAACCATCTATTATAAAAGCTGCTGTACTCTCAAGTAAAAGTAACATTATAAGCCATATAACTCTACTTTTTATAAGTTTCCAAGTTGAGGTGTGAAGATATGATGTATCAGTAACACCCATACCAGCCATTTTTTGTATATCTTCGGTTACTGAATCTTCTATTATATCTACTATATCATCAATAGTTATAATACCAATAAGTCTTTTTTCAGAATCTGTTACAGGTAAAGCCAATAAATCATAATCTTTCATTATTTTTGCAACTTCTTCTTCATTTTCATAAGCTTTAACATATACAAATTCTTTATTCATTATATCTTTTATCAATTTATCATCATCTGCAAATATCAAATCTTTTAATTCTATAACTCCTTCGAGTTTTCTATTATGATTTATAATAAATAATGTATATATAGTTTCTTTTTCGTTTCCATAAGTCCTTATATTTTTTAAAGCTTCCGAAACAGTAAGATCTTCTTTTAAATCAAAAAAATCTGGTGTCATTATTCTCCCAGCAGAATCTTGAGGATAATTTAATAAGATTAAAGTTTGATCTCTTTCTTGAGGTGAGAGATAATTTAAAAGATTTTTAACAACATTTGCTGGTAATTCTTCAAATATTTCAACTCTATCATCTGGTTCCATATTAATTATTATTTCTTTCAATTTCTCTTCTTTAAACAAAGCTAATAATTTTTTCTGATCATCTATTTCGAGTTCAGTAAAAACAACTGCCGCTATATCTTTTGGAAGAAGTCTGAATACTACTATTTTTTCTTCTGCTTCAAGTTCCTCTAAAATTTCAACTATATAAGGAACAGATTGTTCAGAAATTAATTCTTTAAGAACTTTGAATTGTTTTAAATCTATTAATTTTTTTATATCTACTGTCATTTCTATTTTCACATATATTCCTCCTTTATGGTGGTTTATTAGAATAACTACTTAACGGATCTTCCATATATATCATCTCCTTTTGTGTATATTTTCATTTTAACATTATTTTTTTAAGTTTTATAGAGTTATTGATTATTTTTTTTGAAAAATTAATTTTAATAATGTATAATTTATTAAGACAATTATTTTGGGATGGTGTTTCAATGGCTGAAAAACTAAAAACTAATTTATCTTTTTTAACTCAGATTTCAACTGTAATAATGGAAATTTCGAAAATAAATTCAGTTAAAGAAGCTTATGATGTAATATCTATAATTTTAAAAAGATCTCTTGAAATTGAAGAAGAATATTTTTTTGAATTAGAAAATGAGAGTATAATAGAAATATTTGGAAAACCTTTTAAAAAAGACCTAGAAGATATTGTAATGTGGGCACATAACAAGTCTGATGTTTCAATTTTTCCGGATGATGTTGGATCTTATATTTTAATTCCTATAGTTAGTACTAACAAAATTAATTTTATCTATGTTGGATATACTGAAGAAGAAAATTTTTCTAATCAATTTATGACTACAATAAAATTAGTATCTTTTTTGTTGGGAAACCTTTTTGAAAATCTAAAGCTCTATGAAAAAATAGTTGCCAAAAACTTAATAATAGAAGAAAACAAAAACTTTTTAAATAGTGTTTTAAATTCTACTACAGAATCTATAGTTGTCTATGATAAAAATAAAATAATAAAATTCGAAAATAACAATTTTTCAAAAATAAAAGAAAATAGTGCTTTAATGGATAAAATAGAAGAGTATACAGAATTAGCTTTCAATAATAAATTAAATAATAATTTTGAATTTGATATAAAAAATAATTTTTATTCTATAGATATTATAAACATTGAAATAAAAGAAAATTCTTATGTTTTGATAGTTGTAAGAGATGTTTCTGGTACAAAAGAATTAGAGAAACTCAAAAAAATAGATAAAATGAAGATGGAATTTTTATCTATGATGTCACATGAATTAAGAACACCTTTGAGTGCTATTAAAGCTTATTCTGAAACTCTTATAAATTCTTTAGATATTTTAGATAAAGATACTTTATCTGAATTTTTAAATACTATTTTTAAAGAATCCAATCATTTAGATAAGCTTTTAAATGATCTATTAGATTTCTCTAAACTCGAATTAAAATCTTTAACTTTAAGAAGAGAATCTTTTGAATTTACAGAATTAATAAATGAAGTAATATCTTCTTTAGAAGAATTTTCAAAAACTAATGATGTAAAAATCATTTTGAAATCAAATGAAAACATAATATTAAATCTTGATAGGACAAGAATTAAACAAATTTTGGTAAATTTGATACAGAATGCTATAAAATATTCTGATTCTAAAAAAGAAGATAAGTATGTTCAAATAAATTATGAACAAAATGAAGAAAATATAATTATTTATATAGAAGATAATGGAATGGGAATAAAAGAAGAATATCAAGAGAAAATTTTCGAGAAATTCTTTAGAGCAGATTCTTCACTAAACTATGAAATACAGGGCACTGGAATAGGATTATCCATTGTGAAAGAACTGGTAGAACTTCATAATGGGAAAATACTCCTCGAGAGTGAATTTGAAAAAGGTTCTAAATTTATAATTACTTTACCAAAAGGTGTGATTTAATTGGAAACTTCTATAAATAAACTTTCAAAAAAAATAAATGATCTACCAACTCCTGACTTCATAGTTCAGAGAATCATAAATGTTGCTTCAGACCCTGAATCGAGTACAAAAGATTTAAATATGGCTGTTTTACAATCTCCTACTCTATCAGCAAAAATTTTAAAATTATCAAATTCAGCTTATTATGCATTACCAAGAAAAATAACAAAGCTTTCTCAGGCTATAAACATACTTGGTTTTAAAACTGTTAGAAATCTTGCTTTAGGAGTTTTTACTGCTAATAGCTATTTTAAAAAAGAATATGAATTTTTTAATACTGAAAAATTTTGGAAACATTTGATGAGTACTGCAATGGCCTCAGAACTTTTATGCAAATATCTAAATTATCCAGACAAAGAAGAGGCTTTCTTATCTGGAATGTTGCATGATATGGGAAAAATTGTTATGGCTTATGTTATGCCAGATATTTTTGAAATAATATTAAAAGTAGCTAGGCATAAAAAAATAAAATTTCATCAAGCTGAAGATTTATTGAATACATATTCTCATCAAATAGTTGGAAAAATGCTATTTGAGAATTGGGGATTGTCTGAATTAATAATAAATACAGCAGCTTATCATGACACTCCTTCTGAAGCAAAAGATAGTGATTCTAAAATGATGATAGGAATTGTATCCATTGCAAATTTATCTGTTAATACTATAATGTATGGTTATTCTGGAAATTTTGGAATAGAAATTCCTGATGATAAAACTTGGAATAATATAGGTTTGACTCCAAAATTATATTTGAATTATTTCAAAGAACTTGAGGAAAAAATAAATAAATCTAATGATTTTATGAATTTAAAAGATATTATCGTAGATATGGATGGTGAATAAAATGGCAGGATTTAAAATACAAATGCTTGAATCACAAATAATGAAACTTTTAAACTCAAATATTTCGAGTTTAAGAAATGATAAATTGAGAGGTCAACTATTTACAATTAATAAAGTAAAATTAGCAAAAGATAAATCTTATGCCGATATATTTGTTTCAACTTTAAATGGAAATATTGAAAAAATATTAGATGGTTTAAATGAATCTAAAGGATATTTAAGAACTTTAATAGCTAAAAATATAAGAATGTATAAAGCACCAGAATTAAGAATACATAAAGATGAAGGAATAGAAGCAAGTATAAGAATAAATAACTTACTAAATAATATAGAAATTAAGGATGAAAATGATGAATAATGGATTTTTAATAGTAAATAAACCTGAAAATATGACTTCACACGATGTAGTAAGTATTGCAAGAAAAAAACTTAATACGAAAAAAATAGGCCACACCGGTACATTGGATCCTTTTGCTACCGGTGTTCTTATTCTTGGTATAAATAAGGGAACTAAATTTATAGAATTTCTTAATAAAGATATTAAAAAATATTTTGTGCGTGGAAAACTTGGTGAAATAACGGATACTTTTGATAAAGATGGCAAAGTAGTAGAACAAAATGAAGTTACAAACGAAGATATCAAAAAAATTGAACCTACAATAATGTCTTTATTGGGAAAAAGAATGCAAACACCGCCTTCTTATTGTGCAAAGAAATATAAAGGTAAACGTTTATATGAATATGCGAGAAAAGGTGAAATTATAAACCTTCCACCTCATGAAATTGAAATTTTTTCTATAGAAAATTTTTCACAAGAAGGTAAAGAATTTGAATTTGAAGTTACTGTTTCTGCTGGAACTTATATAAGATCTTTAATAATGGAAATTGGTTATATAATAGGTCCTGGTGCTGTTACTATTGAATTGAAAAGAACTCAAGCTGGAAATATGAATATATTAAATACTATTGATATAAATGATATTTCTTATGAAAAAATAATTTCTATAAATGAGGTTTTAAATATTCCTATTTTAAAGGTAAATAATTCAGATAAAATAAAGAATGGAATACAAATCTATAAAGAATTTGTAGAAAACTATGAAAAATTTAAAAAAGATAATTTCGTTAAATTAATAGATGAAAATGATAATTTTTTTGGAATAGCTAAGGCAGAAAAGAATTCTTCGTTTATTAAAACCCTTATTAAAAATAATGAAAGAAATGATAGAATAGCAAAAATTTATAAAATATTGAGGTGACTAATTTTGTACGTTTTAACTGTTGGTACATTTGACGGAGTTCATAAAGGCCATAATTATATTCTAAACAATACTCTCGAAGAAGCAAAAAAAGATAATCTAATTCCTTTGGCTATAATGTTGAGGTATCCAATAGGTCAATATGTGAATGGATTTGATGGTTTAATATTACCAAGTTGGAAAAGAAAATCCTTAATGGAAAAAATGGGATTCAAAGTAAAAATTGTTGATATGGAAGATGTCTGGAAAATAACCCATGAAGAATATTTAAATGATTTAATAAATTTAGGTGTAAAAAAAATCGTATGTGGTGAAGACTTTAGATTTGGTAGAGGAGCTCTTGGAGATGTAAGTTACCTCTTAACCGAAGGGGTTAAAAAAGGTTTGAAAATAAAAGTTCTTCATGATTTAAAAAATAATGGAAAAAGAATAAGTTCAACTTTGATAAGAAAATCTTTAAAAAAAGGTCTAATAGAAAAAGCTAACTTTATGTTGAATAGGCATTGGACACTTGAAGGACCTATTTATGAAGATAGACATGTTGGTAGGGATAGATTGGGATTTCCAACAGCCAATATGGATATAAGATATAAAGAAGATATACTTTTTCCTGCATATGGCGTTTATATATCAAAATCTTTATTAAATGAAAAAATTGTATATGGTTTAACATCAGTTGGTATAAGACCTACATATTATGAAAAAAAGAAAGAACCTAAAGTAGAAACATTCTATATGGATTTTGATGATAATCTATATGATCAAATAATTGAAATAAAAATTTTAAAATTTCTAAGATCTGAAATAAAGTTTAACAGCGAAAAAGATTTAATTTTACAAATGAAAAAAGATGAAATTTTAGCGAGAAATATTATACTAAAAGAAAAATTATAATTTTTTAATATTCTGTTCACATTAAAACCTTGACAAGATAGATTATCTATGATATTATATATCTCGGTTGGCGAAACAAAAACAACAAAAGCCCCCATCGTCTAGCGGCCTAGGACATTGGCCTTTCACGCCAAAGACACCAGTTCAAATCTGGTTGGGGGCGCCATCAGGGCGCTTAGCTCAGCGGGAGAGCATCTGCCTTACAAGCAGAGGGTCGTAGGTTCAAATCCTGCAGCGCCCACCATTTTTTATAAATTTATAAACGAGTGGGCAGATAGCTCAGTCGGTAGAGCAACGGACTGAAAATCCGTGTGTCGACAGTTCGATTCTGTCTCTGCCCACCATAAAAAAACAGATGATTTTTATCATCTGTTTTTTATTATTTCTATATTTTTTTTCAACAAATTAATAGCTGCCTCTTTATTAACAGTGGATAAAACACCAATAGCTGCAAATATATAATTTTTGTCATAACCAAAAAATATTTTTTGTCCAGGAATTAAAGAATTTCTTCTATCTTCTTCTAATATTTTTTTCATTATTTCATATTTATATTTTGACCTACTCAAAATTCCACCGGTTCCAAAAATATATTTTATGGAAGTTAAATCTTTTCCAACTGCTATTTCTTGTCTTCCATTTGGACCATAAAGATATTTTTTGTTTCCGGCATGTCTTTTTATACTCTCAACAAAACAGTATTTTGCCAAAGTAGAAACAAACATTTCTTGTCTATCATTCTGAGGGTATGGACTCAAATTTTTTATTAAATCATCATAATCTTCAAATTCTTTTCTTAATTCATTTTCACCTATCAAATCTATAACATTATGAGCATTAACATATAAGCCTAAATCACCTTCAACTGTTCTTTTTGAAATAGGTTCTGGAGATAACATAATTTTTTGTATTAAAGGATCTCCTTCTGTAACAGAGTCAATATCTGTAGTAGCTCCACCAATATCAACAACAAGTACATCTTTATAAATATCTGATAATAATTCAGTTGTAAGCATTACAGATCCAGGAGTTGGAATGATTTCATCATCAACTATATCATAAACTTTTTCCATTCCCGGTGCATATATTATATTTTTTGAAAATGATTCTTGAATAATTTTCCTTGCAGGTTTTACATTTAATTGATCGACTTTAGGATAAACATTTTCAGTTAATATTACTTCTTTTCCTTTTTTTTCTAAAATTCTTTTAATTTCTTCTGATACGGAACAATTTCCAGCATACACAATTGGGACATTTATTTCTGAGTCTGCAAGTAATGCAGCATTATAAAGTACTGTATTTTCTTCTCCATAATCAACACCACCGGCTAAAACTATTAATTTTGGTGATATTTCCATTATTTTT
This sequence comes from Oceanotoga teriensis, assembly GCF_003148465.1. NCBI lineage: Bacteria > Thermotogati > Thermotogota > Thermotogae > Petrotogales > Petrotogaceae > Oceanotoga > Oceanotoga teriensis. The sequence goes on along the minus strand of NZ_QGGI01000002.1, from coordinate 130,714 downwards.
TTTAAATTCATATTTCTTATCTTACCAGCAGTTATATATTTTATAACTCCTCCTGCTCCTAAAGCAGCTTCTTTTGCAGCTTTAACAGTCATATCATAAACAAGTCCATGAACTGTTATCTTAAGTCCACCAGCAGCAGAAGAACTCGCCAAAAACTTTTTCCATCTTATTTTATTTTTTATCTTTTTTTCAAGTATAGATATTGCTTTTTTTATACCTAAAGTTACATCTCCTTGTAGAACAGTAGTATAATGTTCCGCTTGGCCCAATATTTCCGGTTCATCTGATTCTATTTTATCAAAGGCAGTAACAACTGTAGTTGTACTGCCAATTTCTGCAACAAGTAAATCTAAAGTTTTCATTTTTTCTCTCTCAAATTTTTAACAAATTTTTCAAGTCTATCTAAAGCTTTTTCTAAATTTTCATCAGATGTAGCAAAAGATATCCTTATATATCCTTTTTTATAAAATCCAGAACCTGGAACTACCGCAAGCATTGCTTCATCTAATAATTTTTTAGAAAATTCTGAATCTTCTATTCCAAATTCAGATATATTTATAAAATAATAAAATGCTCCTTTAGGTTTTAAAAATTTTAAATTCATTTTTTCTAATCTTGATGCAACATAATCTCTTCTATCTTTAAATTTTTTAAACATATAATAAACATCAACATCAAAAGCTTTTATAGCTGCATATTGTGTTGGAGTATTAACATTTGATGTGCTATGAGATTGAATTTTTGCTATTTGTTTCATCAATTTTTTAGGTCCTAAACAATATCCAATTCTCCAACCCGTCATAGCCCATGTTTTAGAAAAAGCATTTACTATTATAGTTCTTTCTTTCATATCTTCAATAGTAGCTATTGATATATGATTTCCTTCATATATTAAAAGTTCATAAACTTCATCACTTATAACAAATATTTCTTTATCTTTTGCAAAATTAGCTATAATTTCAAGAGTTTCTTTTGGATAAACAACTCCTGTAGGATTATTAGGTGAATTTATTAAAATAGCTTTAGTTTTTGGAGAATAATATCTATTTAATTTACTTTCTGTAGGTAGAAACCCTTCCTCTTCATCAAGAGGCACATGGACAGGAACTCCTCCAACCATCTTTATTTGAGCTTCATAGCTAACCCAAGAAGGATCTAAAACCATTATTTCATCCCCTGGATTTATCATAGCCAGTAAAATATTGTATAAAGATTGTTTTCCACCATTAGTAACAACCACTTCATCTGTACCATATTTTAAATTAGTTCTTTTTTCAACATACTCTACAATTTTTTCTCTAAGTTCTATTATTCCTTTTGAATCAGTGTATTTAGTTTTACCATTTTTCATAGCTTCATAAGCAGCTTCTATTATTTCAGTAGGAGTACTGAAATCTGGTTCACCTGCAGTCAATTTAACTATATCATATCCCTTTTTTGAAAGTTCTATAGCCTTTGCATTTAACTCTAATGTTATTGAAGGTTCTACAGATAATATTTTTTCAGAAAACAACATTATATACCTCCTCATTTTATTATAAATATGAAATTTTTTTCATATTATATTTTACCTTTTTAAAGATAATATTTCAAACAACTTTAAAGGTAATTAACTCTTTTTATTATAACTTATGCCTATTAAATATATTTATTCCTAAAATTCAATAAAATCAAAATTTCAAATTAGCTTTAATTTATTTTATATAGTATAATATCTTTAGTCATATTAATATTTTTTTAATATTTTAATTTAAAGTAAAAAAGAAATAAAAAAGTTACATTTTTTATTAATACTAAAGCAATTATAAATTAATGTTTTTTTAATTATACAGGTATATAATTATTGTAGTATACAATCGTATATTGGAGGGATTTATATGATAAAATTTAAAAACCTGTTCAAAAGTAAGAAAAAAAATTTTTCTATCGATGATTCATCAAATTTCAACCAATTACTCGATGAAGAACCCGAATTAGGAGAAAAAATTGCTGTATTTTATCGTGGGATACGCCAATATGATATAAGCAAAATACAAATACAATTTGAAAAAAATCCCAAAAGAAATGAAATGAAAATTAAAATACCTTTTAACTATTAAATAAAGCTGCATAAGCAGCTTTATTTGTATTCTGAAATTATTAATTCATTTATTATATGATTTTCTTTGTTTATTATATATATCTTGTTTAAATCTTTTAAATCATTAGATAATAAGTATATAAATTCATCACTTTCAACCATAGTTTTTATATCTTTAGATGGTAATATAAAAGTTCTTTTATATGAATTGATTATCATCTTTTCTTCATCTGTTTTTATAAAATCATATTTATCTATATTTTCTATTCTCTTAACATCTTCTATATTATTTAAAAAATCAAATATATTATCTATTGTACTTTCATTTGGAACTACTATTAGTTTTATTTGTTTACCATCATCTTTAAATATTTGATATTCTAACCCTCTAAATTCATATGAAGGGTAAGCTATTATTGATAATTTTTCATTTTCAAAAAAGAAGAATCTATTATCAAAACTTCTTATTTCTGAATTCCCAAACTTAGTATTTATATCATAAATATTAGAAAACTCTGTTTCATCTATTTTTATTGAAGTATTCTTTGATTTATATGGAAAATTTTTTATACTTTTAAAAGAATTATCTTTTATCTTTATATATGGATAATAAAATTTAAATTTAAGACCCTCTTCATATATTCCCCAAAGAAAAAAAGCGATGAGATATATAACAGCCATAAGACCTAATATTATTGAAAAATTTTTAAATGCATTATGTCTCTCTGTTTTAGTTAATTTAGCCATTTTTATTCTCCCTCTATTCTTTTCCAAGCTCTATAACCATTTGTAATAGGCATTCTTCTATCACGTCCAAAAGCTCTTTCCGATAATTTTATTCCTATGGCAGCTTGTCTTCTTTTATATTCAGACAAATCAACAAGTCTTGTTATTTTTTTTATATCTTCTAATTTATATCCAAGCTCTATCAATTCATCAACAGACATTTCCCTGTCTATATATTTAAATAATATTTCATCAAGAAGTTCATAAGGTAATAAAGAATCTTCATCTTTTTGATCTGGTCTTAGTTCAGCTGAAGGTGCTTTTATAAATATTTCATTGGGTATTATTTCTTTATTATGTAACTCATTATAAAATTTTGCTAATTTATATATTTCAGTTTTATATATATCTTTTATTGGAGAAAAACCTCCGACCATATCGCCATATAAAGTAGAATACCCAACAGCAGATTCCGATTTATTACTTGTTGCAAGAGCAAGATTACCAAATTTATTAGAATAAGCCATAACTATATTGCCCCTTATTCTAGCTTGAAGATTTTCTTGAGTTACATCAAAATCTTTACCAATGATTCCTTCTATTTCTTCAACCATTTTATTATATGTATTTTTTATATTAACATTATATATTTTCATATTTAAATTATTAGCTAATTTTTCAGAATCTTCAATAGATCCTATAGACGAAAATTCAGAAGGCATCATTATACCTATAACATTTTCAGAGCCTAATGCATCGCAAGCAATAGCTGCAACAATTGCAGAATCCATACCTCCACTTAATCCAAATACAACATCTTTAAATCCATTTTTTTGAACATAGTCTTTTATACCAAGTTTTATTGCTTTATATATTTGATGTATTTCATTCTCCCAAATATATTCGACATTTTTTATTTTTTCATTTTCTTTTATTTCATGTTTTATTTTTATCGTTTTTACACTATCAGCTATACTGCTATTATGATGTTTTCTTTTTCCTTCTCTTAAATTAGCTCTCGTAGTTTCATAAGGATCTATATCATAATATAAAATTGTTTCTTCAAATAATGGACCTTTACTTTTTATCTCACCATAAGGATTTAATATTATACTTCCACCATCAAAAACAACTTCATCTTGTCCACCTACTAAATTTGTATATATTATCCATGTAGACAATTCCGATGCTCTCGTTTTTAACATTTCAACTTTAGATTTATTTTTATTTTTATAAAAAGGAGACGCCGATAGATTTATAATTATATTTGCACCATTTTGAGCTAAAGCAAGTGAAGGTCCATTTGGTACCCAAAGATCTTCACAAATATTTATCCCTATTTTTATATTCTCAAAATCTATCATAAGTGGTTCATATCCTGGAGAAAAATACCTTTTTTCATCAAATACAGAGTAATTTGGCAAAAACATTTTTTTATACGTATATTCCAGCTTACCATTATATATTATAAAAGCTGAATTATACGATTCTATATCCCAGTCAACACCACCAACTAATATTAAAATATTTTTTTCTTTAGAGTATTCTATTATCTCTTTAAGTTTTATTTTTATATCCCTTAAAAATTGAGTTTTTAATATTAAATCTTCTGGTGGATATCCTGTTATAGCAAGCTCTGGAAAAACTATTATATCTGTTTTCTTTTCATAAGCTTCTTTTATACTTTTTAGTATTTTTTCTGTATTTTTTTCTAAATCTCCAACGGTTTGGTTCAATTGAGCCATAGCAATTCTTAATTTCAAAGTTCAACACCTCGATTATAATAATATTCAAATTGTTCATCAAAATATTTTATAAGATATTCTGAATCAAATATTAAAACATATTCATAATTCTTTTTTCTTGCTCTATAAGTATGATTAAAACTTCCAAATATTAAATAATTATCATCAATTATAATTATTTTAGAATGTAAATTTTTTAAATATTTTATTTTTACTCCACTCATATATTTGAGTGGAGAGTCATTTTCTTTATTCCAATCATCTGATAATATTTTTATTTCAATATTTTCAGAACTTTTTAATTGGATATCATAGGTTAATAGCGGATCAGTGAAAGAAAATGTAAAAATTTTTATACTTTTTTGGGCATTATTTATCAATTTTCTTATATAATTAAAATTTTCTTCAGATGGAAAATTTAAAAATATAATTTCTTCATTTTCTAAATTTAACACTTTTTTATATGTTTTAAAATCTAAGTTTATATTTTGAATTTCTTTTTTAAATATTTCAACTATTTTTTCATTATCTGTATATATATAATGGTTTATATCTTGATAAATTCCACTTTTCGTGAGATTTCCAGTCCCTAATATGATACTGCTATTATCTAATATCATATATTTTTGATGAAGGTATCCACCTTGAGTTTTTATTTTATGAAATTTTATATTTTCAAATTTTTTTATATAAGTTTTATCAAAATAGTGACAGTAAATATTTATATTTTGAGATTTCTGATCAAAAAAATTTAGAATTTCTTCATCTAAACTCATTGTAACTATATCTATATTAACAGAAGAACTTACTTTGCTTTTCAAAAAAAAATCAAAGAATTCTTCTGTACTAAATACTTCATATGAAAATACCTTTGAATTAATTATCATCAATAATATGAAAAGATATTTAAATTTTAATCTCTTCAAATTCCTCAATGTCATCATAAGTAATTTTACCATATTTGCCATCTATAAGTTCTTTTAAAAAGGTCATTTTACCTCTTTCATAATCACCAATACCACCTTTTTTTATAAAATTTCTTTTTTTTGCAAATTCTAAAATAAATTCGTATGCTCCTTTATGTAAATCATTATCAACAATTTTCTTTATTAATTTTGGATAATTATTTTTGAGATATTCATATGCATAAAAAACTGCTTCATCGGCTTCATCATCTTCAGCTTTTAATGAACCTATCAATATTAATTTACTTGTTATAGATTTATTATACAGTTCAGGAAATAATATTCCTGGAGTATCAAGAATTCTTATATTATTTCCTGCACTAACCCATTGTATTCCTCTTGTTATTCCAGGCATATTACCAGTATTTGTAGACTTTTTACCTTTTATTGAGTTAATAAAAGTTGATTTTCCAACATTTGGAGCCCCAACTATTATCGCAGTTTTTTCATTAAATTTTACTGGAATTAAAGGAGCTACGTTTTTTATCAAAAAATTTCTTGCATTTACATCTTTTAAACTGGTTTTTATTACTTTATATCCTCTTTTTTTATATAATTCTTCCCATTTCTTCGTTTTTTCAAGATCGCATATATCAGCTTTATTTAATATTATTATTTTATCTTTACCTTGAAATAACTTTTCAAATTCATACGCTCTACTTGAATAAGGTGCTCTTGCATCAACTATTTCGATTATAGAATTAACTATTTTTAAATTTTTCTTTATTGCATTTTTTGCTTTATTTATATGACCGGGATACCACATAATCTCCCCTCCAATCTCATTATAGTATATAATATCATATATACTTTCTTTTTAATTAACATAAAAATAAAGATTCAAAAACATAATTAGTACATTTTTTTTATGAGTATGTTAGAATATATTAGAATCATTATATTCTAAGGAGTTGATTATACTGATAAAACAAATAATGATACCTGAAAATCTTGAAGCTGTTGAAGTTTTTGGTGCTTATAACAATAGACTTAAACATTTAAAAAAGATCTTCAATATCAATTTCAATTATGAAAATAGAATCCTTTTAATAGAAAGTGATCATGAATCAGATCTTGATAGTACTTATAATATAATTTCAGAGTTAATAGAAATATTAAACGAGAATCATCTTCCAGATTGGTCTCAATTTTTGTATATAATTTCAAGATATAATTCAAATGATTTAACTATAAAAAAAGGAGCATTGAATTCTATGAAAGATATAATAAATACAACTATAAAAGGGGTAAAAATAGTTGCAAAAACAGAAGGTCAATCAAAATATATAAAAGATTTGCAAGAAAATGAAATTGTATTTTCAATTGGACCAGCTGGAACTGGAAAAACTTATTTAGCTGTTGCTATGGCTGTAGATTTTTTGAAATCTGGTAAGGTTCAAAAAATAATATTAACCAGACCTGCAGTTGAAGCAGGAGAAAAACTTGGTTTTTTACCCGGAGATTTACAAGATAAAGTAGATCCTTATCTAAGACCTTTATATGATTCTTTAACAGATTTTTTGGGATTAGAAAAATTAGACTTTTATAGAGAAAAGGGTGTAATAGAAGTCGTTCCTTTGGCTTATATGAGGGGAAGAACTTTAAACAATGCTTTTATAATTCTTGATGAAGCACAAAACACTACTTATCAGCAAATGAAAATGTTTTTAACGAGAATAGGATTTGATTCAAAAGTAGTAGTAACTGGAGATATAACTCAAATAGATCTTGAAAAGAAAAAAGATAGTGGTCTCCTAACTGTAACTAAATTTTTAAAAAATATCAAAGGAATTAAATTCAGTTATTTAAATAATAGTGATGTTGTTAGAAATCCTTTGGTAAAAAAAATAATATCTGCATATGAAAAATATGAGAATAATTTGGAGTGAATTTTATGATTTATAATTCTAAAAAAATTATTAATTCCAAAATTGAACATATTGTATTTCGTTCATTAGTTTTTATAATTATATCTTTATTTGCAGAATATATTATATGGAAAAGAATAACTTTGAATTATCAATTTCAAATAAATATTATTATATTAAGTATTTGGATACTTTTAGTAGAGCTTGTATTATCTTTTAAAAGAATGTTTAAATTACATCCAATAAATTATTGGTCTTCTTTTTTAATACCCTTGACTTTTAATATATTATATAATTTATTTATATTCAAATATTTAAATATATATTTTGTAAATAGTATACTTTCCACATTAATAATAACATTATTAATCGACTATGAATCTGGAATACTTTCCTCATTCATATTTTCAGTATATTTTGGTTTGATATATGGATTTGATGTAAAGTTTACAATTGCTTTATTTATACCATCGGCTATTATTGCGATAATTTCAAAGAAAATAATGCGAAGAATAGAAATTTTCTTACCATTTATAATTGGTTCATTAGTACAAATGCTTTGTTTTTACATATTAGATTTATCAGATACAACATATGATTATGCAGGTCTTTTTGTAGTATATTTTTTTAATACTCTAATTACTATGGGAATATTACCTTTTTTTGAATATATCACAAGAGTTTATTCTGATATAGGTTTATTAGAGTTGGGAAATTTAAACAATCCTTTATTAAAAAAATTAACTTTAAAAGCTCCTGGTACTTATTATCATTCCATGATAATTTCTAATATTGCCGAAAGTGCTGTTGAACATATAGGAGGTAATACTATATTAGCTCGTGTCGGTTCTTATTTTCATGATATAGGGAAAACTTGGAAACCAAGTTTTTTTACAGAAAATCAGAAGAATCAAAACCCACATAATAAAATAAGTGCTAAATTAAGTTCTCTTATATTAAATAATCATGTAACTTATGGTCAAGAATTGGCAAAAAAATATAGATTACCTATTTTAATAGAAGATATGATAGTTCAACATCAAGGAACAAGAATAAAACAGTATTTTTATAAGAAATATTATGATGAAACTGGTATATATGATAAAGAAATGTTTAAATATCCTGGTCCTATACCTCAGTTTAAAGAATCCGCTATACTTATGATATGTGATGTAACAGAAGCTATGACAAGATCCATGCCAGATTTGAATGTAAATGATTTAACAGAAAAACTCGATGATTTAATTCAATCTTTATTTTTTGAGGGACAATTAGATGATTGTGGTTTAACTTTAAAAGAACTTCAAATGATAAAAGGCCGAATAATAAGAACTATAATGGAAATGAATCATAAAAGAATTAAATACCCTAAAATAGATCAAAAAAATCTTAGAAGGTGAAATACTATGATAGTAAATATAAATAATGAACAGAATGAATTTGAAATAAATGAGGCAAAAATGATTGAAATAGTAAAAAAAGTTATCATTTCAGAGTATAAAGATGATAACTTTGAAATAAACATATTAATAACAAATAATAAACGTATAACAGAGTATAATGAAAATTTTCGAAAAAAATCAGGACCAACCGACGTTCTTTCTTTTGAATACGGTTTGAATGAACCCGTAATAGGTGATATAGTTATATCGTCAGAAAAGATATATGAACAGTCAAAAGAATTCAATAATTCTTTTAATAATGAATTATATTATATTTTAATACATGGAGTTTTACATATTCTGGGTTATGATCATATTTATGATGAATCTGAAGCAGAAGAAATGTTTGAAATCCAAAAAAAATATTTCAATCTACTTAAAGAGGAGGGATAGTAGTGTCTATAGTTAGACCCTTTAAGGCATTACGGCCAAAAAAAGATATTATTGAAGACTTTTCATGTCCACCATACGATGTTTTGGAAGAATCTGAGGTAAAAGAAATAGTCTCAAAAAAACCCGAAAATTTTTTGAGGGTTACAAGAGCTGAAGTCGATTTTAAGGATTATGTCGATCCTCATTCTGATGAAGTTTACAAAAAAGCATCAGAAAATTTGAAAAATTTTGAATCAAATGGTGTACTGATTCAAGATGAGAAACCATCATATTACATATACAGAGAAACTTGGAGGGGTAAATCTCAAACTGGAATATTTGCTACAGTTTCTGTAGATGAATATGATGAAGGCTTAATAAAAAAACATGAATTAACAAGAGAAGAAAAAGAAGATGATAGAACAAGACATATTACAACTCTAAGTGCTCAAACTGGACCTGTCTTTTTAACTTTTAAATCAGATGATGATATTAAAATGCTTTTAAACGAATCAGCTGAAATCGGCAAAAAAATTGCAGATTTTGTAGATGAAAATGCGGTTAAACATGAACTATGGATCATTGATAATGATGAACAAGTTATAAAGATAAAAGAGAGTTTTGAAAAACTTGATGCTTTATATATAGCTGATGGTCATCATAGAGCTGCTGCATCTTCAAGAACAAGACAATTGAAGATGAAGAATAATCCTAATCATGATGGAAAAGAAGAATATAATTATTTTCTTGCTGCCATTTTTCCTCATGATGAATTGAGAGTTTTAGATTATAATAGAATAGTCAAAAGTCTCAATAATATGGAATTTGATGATTTTATTAATAATTTAAAAGATAAATTTGTAGTATCAAAACTTGAAACTGAGGAATTCTCACCTAAGAAACTTCATGAATATGGAATGTATTTTGAAGGAACTTGGTATAAATTAGAAGCAAAAGAAGATATAATAGATCTTTCAGATCCAGTTAAAGAATTAGATGTTTATATATTACAAGAATATCTTTTAAATCCTCTATTGAATATAAAAGATCCAAGAAAAGATAAGAATATTCATTTTATAGGTGGAATAAAGGGTATTAAAACACTTGAAAATTGGGTTGATAATGAAGGATGGTCTATCGCTTTTTCTATGTTCCCAACACCTCTTGAACAATTGATAAATGTTGCAGATGAAAATAAAATAATGCCACCAAAGTCTACGTGGTTTGAACCAAAACTAAGATCTGGTCTTTTGATTCATAAAATATAAAATTATGATATAATAAATGGTGACTTAAAGTCACCATTTATTTTTGGAGGTGCTCAATGAAATCATACAATTTCGATATAAAAAACAAAGCTGAAAATATAAAAACTCATATAAATGAAAATAAATTTGATTTTACTGAGTTTAGAGAATTTAATCAACACATACTTGGATTTAAGAGAAATTGGGAAAAATTGTCTACACATAATTCTGTAGATTATGTAAAACGTATTTTAAATCCACAAACAAATCTAATGCTTTCTTATTTCAAAGATATATCTGGAGATATGGCAAATTACCTGATATATATAGATTTTGGAAAATATAAATCTTCTAAAGATAATATATTTTTTTATGATTTGGAACTCGATATTCTTATAACAAAAGAATTCAAATACAGAATTCTAGATATGGATGAGTTATTAGACTCTTATTTTAATAAAAGAATAAATGATATTGAATTAAATATAGTATTAAATTTATTACAAAAATTGATGAATGATTTTCAAAGTATTGGACCAATAAATGCTTTAAAAAATATCTTTGGTGCAGAACCCATAGATTGGATATTAGATAATTAAATATATTTTTTTAAGTATTTGGCAGTATATGTATTTAATTTTGATATCTCTAAAGGTGTTCCTTCTCCAACAATATAACCACCTTCTATTCCACCTTCTGGTCCTATATCTATTATATGATCGGCATTTTTTATAACATCCATATTGTGTTCTATTATTATAACTGTATTTCCTTTTTCAACTAATAGATTCAAAACACCTATAAGTTTTCTCACATCTTCAAAATGAAGTCCAGTTGTTGGCTCATCGAGTATATAAACTGTTTTTCCTGTAGATCTTTTTCTTAATTCAGAAGTCAATTTTATTCTTTGAGCTTCTCCGCCGGATAAGGTAGTAGCTGGTTGTCCAAGTTTTATATAACCAAGCCCTACATCTTTTAAAAGTTCAAGTATACTCCCTATAGCATTTATATTTTTAAAAAATTCAGCTCCTTCTTCCACACTCATATCTAAAATATCTGAAATATTTTTATCTCTATATTTTACCTTAAGAGTTTCTTTATTATATCTTTTTCCTTTACAAACATCACATGTAACATATACATCTGGCAAAAATTGCATTTCAATCTTTAAAACCCCATGTCCTCTACACGCCTCACATCTTCCACCTTTAACATTAAATGAAAATCTCCCTTTATTATATCCTCTTATTTTGGACTCTGGTGTAGCTGAAAATATATCTCTTATCAAATCAAAAACACCTGTATAAGTAGCCGGATTAGATCTTGGCGTTCTACCTATCGGGCTCTGATCTATAGAAATAACTTTATCTATATTTTTTAAGCCCTTTAATTCTTTAAAATTACCTGGTATAACTCTCGAATTATAGATTTCTTTTTGTAATGCTGGATAAAGAGTATCCATTATTAATGAAGACTTTCCCGATCCAGATACACCAGTTACAACTACCATTTTCCCCAAAGGTATTTTCAAGTCTATATTTTTTAAATTGTTATGAGTCGCACCTTTCAATTCCAAAAATTTATTATTTTTTTCTCTTTTTTTATCTATAAATTCTATTCTTTTTTTACCTGTTAAATATAAACCTGTAAGAGATTTTTCTGGTTTATTAAGTAAATTTTTTGTAGTGCCTTGATACATTATATTACCACCATTTATTCCTGCACCTGGTCCAAGATCTATAATGTAATCAGAAGCTCTTATAACCTCTTCATCATGTTCAACAATGATCACAGTATTATCAAGTTTTTGAAGTTTCTTTAAAGTATCTATAAGTCTATCATTATCTCTTGAATGAAGACCTATAGTTGGCTCATCAAGAACATAAGTAACTCCTGTTAATCCAGAACCTATTTGTGTTGCCAATCTAACACGTTGTGACTCTCCACCAGAAAGAGTATTTGATGTTCTTGAAAGACCTATATAGCCCAATCCAACATCAATTAAAAAACCCAATCTTTTTTTTATTTCTCTCAAAAGTTCTTCAACTATTTGATACTCAAATTTTGAAACTTTTAAATCCTTAAAAAATTCATCAACTTTTTCAATGGATAAGGTAGTAAGTTCAGAAATATTTAAATCATTTATTTTGACATTTAAAGCTTCTTTTCTCAATCTATGTCCATTACATGTATTACATGTATTTTGAACCATAAAATTTCTTTCAATCCATTCTCTTATATCTTTTGAATCAGTTTCTAAATATCTCCTAGCATACCAATTTACCATACCTTCAAATTTTCTATTAAAATTATAGCTAGAATCTTCTCTTTCAAGTATAACTTCTACTTTTTTTTCAGTTCCATATAAAAGGCTATCTGTTATTTTTTTTGGTAAATCTTTTAATTTTTTATTTGGATCTTCGCCTAAAGCTTTTACTACTCCTTTCATTATTTTTACCATATAGGTATCTTTTCCCATATTAAGAGTAGCACCTTCATCTAAAGATTTTTCATAGTCAAAAATATATTCTGGCTGTACTTCAAGTTTAAATCCAAGCCCATGACAGTCTTCACAAGCGCCATATGGACTATTAAATGAAAATAATTTGGGATTTACTTCTGGAAATGAATAACCACATTCTGGACAGGCAAGCATTTCAGAAAAGTTTTTAATTTTTAATGTTTTTTCTTTTTTATCCATTTCTCTTATTTGAACAAATCCGTTAGATTCTCTTAATGCCATTTCAACAGCTTCATAAACTCTTTCAAAATTTTCATCTCTAAGTTTTATTCTATCTATGAGTAAATTTATATTATGTCTCACATTTTTAGGTAATGATACAATATCTTCTAAATCTAGAATTTCTCCATCTATTTCAGCTTTTCTAAATCCAGACACTTTCATACTATTAATTTCTTTTTTAAATTCTCCTTTTTTTTCTTTAGCAATAGGTGAAAATATATATAATCTTGACTCTGGTTCAAAGTTTTTATAGATATTATCAACTATTTCATCCACTGTTGAACTTTTTAATTCTATACCACAATCTGGACAATAAGCTTTTCCTATTCTTGCATATAAAACTCTTATATAATCATATATTTCTGTTATAGTTCCAACAGTGGATCTTGGATTATTACTGACAGATTTTTGTTCAATTGCTATAGCTGGAGAAAGACCTTCTATCATTTCAACATCTGGTTTTTTTAAATCTCCTAAAAATTGCCTTGCATATGAAGAAACTGATTCAAGATATCTTCTTTGCCCTTCAGCATATATAGTATCTAAAGCAAGTGTAGATTTTCCAGAACCAGAAAGGCCACTTATAACAACCAGTTTATTTTTTGGTATTTTAACATCAACATCTTTTAAGTTATGTTCTCTTGCACCTTTTATATTTATATATTTTGACATATATGCCTCCCATCTCTTTTATACAAATTTATACCTTACTATTATAACTCTTTTTCAAATAAAATATTTTAAAATTTAATTAAATACTTTATAAATTATTATACAATAAATTCAAAAAAGTAAATTTTATTATTTTTATTTTACCGTTACATTTTTTTAAAGACTTAATCTGAAAATTCTGTTAAAATAATCATTGTGATATAAAAGTTAATACTTTTTCGTCTTCCTGTATATTTCCGAAGATATGGTTCGGAAGTTTCTACCAGATAACCGTAAATTATCTGACTATAGGAGGGATTTTTGTTTTTATAAAATATTTTTATATAAATGATGCTCCTTCCTGATAATAGGAAGGAGCATTTTATTTTAAGGGAGGTTATTCAGTTGGAAAGCTTTTTCGGAATAAAAAAAGCAGGAAGTACTGTTAGAAAAGAAATATACGGTGGTATTGCTACTTTTCTAACTATGGCATACATTATTTTTGTAAATCCATCAATATTGATAAATGCAATTCCAGAAGTCGCAAGTAATCCAGATTTATATCAACAATATTTTGGTGCTTTAATGGTTGCAACAATATTAGGTGGAGCAACTGCAACTTTAATGATGGGATTAATAGCAAATTATCCAATAGCTTTAGCTCCAGGTATGGGATTAAACGCTTATTTTACTTACACTGTTGTTCTTAAAATGGGTATTGATTGGAGAATAGCTTTAGGTGCAGTTTTTGTTGAAGGATTGATTTTTGTTATTATAACCTTAACAGGGGTTAGAACATTTATAGGAAATGCTATTCCAAAAACAATAAAAATAGCAACTGGTGCCGGTATAGGTCTTTTTATAGCCTTTCTTGGTTTAAAAAGTTCTGGAATAGTTGTTAGTGATCCAGATACTTTGATCACTTTAGGAAATATAACTTCAGCTCAAGCATTAACAACTATAATAGGTTTATTTGTAATAGCAATTTTATATGCTTTAAAAGTACCAGGATCTGTATTAATAGGGATAATAGTTTCTACAATTTTTGCAATGATGACAGGCGTTACTGAATTTAAGGGCGTTGTTGGTAAAATACCTGATATTTCTCCAACTTTTTTAAAATTAAAACTTGATTGGCATAGTTTATTAAACACAAATTTTTGGATAGTTGTATTAACTTTCTTCTTTGTTGATTTCTTTGATACTACAGGAACATTGATGGGTTTATCACATTCAGCTGGGTTAACAGACAAAGATGGAAATCTTCCAAGAGCTAAAAAAGCATATATGGCAGATGCCACTGGTACTGTTGTAGGTTCATTATTTGGAACATCTACAGTAACAACTTTTATAGAAAGTGGTGCTGGAATGGCTCAAGGCGCAAGAACTGGATTAGCTTCAGTTGTAACATCAATATTGATGTTATTGATGCTTTTCTTCTCTCCGTTGGCAGCCTCTATTCCAGGTGCAGCAACTGCACCTGCACTAATTTTTGTAGGTTCATTGATGTTAAAAGGATTAACTGAAATAGATTGGGATGATACAACAGAAGGATTACCAGCATTTATAACTTTATCCATGATGCCATTTACAGGCTCTATAGCAACTGGTATAACTTTTGGTATGATAATATACCCAGTAGTTAAATTATTCTCTGGAAAAAGAAAAGAAGTACATTGGTTTTCTTGGATATTAGCCGTATTATTTGTTTTATATTTGATTTATTTAAGATAAAATTATACTCCATTTAAATATAAGTATTAACCTTCTTTAAATGCATGATTTCAAATTTGAAATCATGCATTTTTCTATATAAAAAAAACAGAACAAATAGTTCTGTTTTTTTGGCGTACCCGGCCGGATTTGAACCGGCAATCTTCGGATCCGCAGTCCAACGCTCTATCCAATTGAGCCACGGGTACTTTTTAACGTAAAAAAATGGCGGAGAGGGAGGGATTCGAACCCTCGGTAGGGAATAAACCCTACACTTGCTTAGCAGGCAAGCGCCTTAGGCCGCTCGGCCACCTCTCCGTCCATATTATTTATTATTTGTAATCCGCAAATATTATAACATCAACTTATAGTTCTGTCAAGTTTTTTTCTTATAAGCATTAAATCTTAGCAGGATTGTAATTATTCAATTTTTCCTCAATATTTTCTAAAATAGATTCCATATTATCTATGGAATAAAGTTCCCCTTTTTCTTCATTTCTAAGTTTTATTTCTATTTTTCCATCTTTTAATGATTTTCCAACAACAATCTTTAAAGGTATTCCCATTAAATCTATATCTTTAAATTTAAAACCAGTAGAAACATTTCTATCATCTATTATTACTTCTACTCCATTATTTTTTAATTTTGTATAAATTTTTTCAGCCATATTTATTTGTTCTTTATCTTTCATTGAAACTATTACCACTGCAACTTCAAACGGCGCTATGTTTTTAGGCCATAGTATACCATTTTTATCATGTAATTGTTCAACTACTGCACTCATAGTTCTTGAAATACCCCAGCCATAACATCCCATAAAAAATGGTTTCTGTTTTCCACTTTCGTCTGTATAAAAAGCTTCCATTGATTTTGAGTATTTTTGACCAATTTTAAAAATTTGACCTACCTCTATTCCTCTTTTTTCTTTTAAATATTTATCACATTTAGGACATTTTTCACCCTTTTTTACAATTCTAATATCAACATATGCTTCAACTTTAAAATCTCTTTCAAAAACTGCATTTATATAATGTTTGTCTTTTTCCATTCCACCCACAACAGCATTTTTTATAGTTTTGATACTATTATCAGCTATTATTTTTATATTTTTTATTCCTATAGGACCTATGAAACCTGTTTCAACATCAAATTCTTTTTTTATTTCTTGTGGCTCTCCCATATGAAGTGTTTGATCTTTTAAATATCCTCTTAATTTAGATATATTTATCTCATAATCACCTCTTATTAAAGCCAGTACCCATCCATCTCTACCTTTAAATAATATTGATTTTATTATACTTTTTATATCTTTTTCTAAAAAATTCGCTACATCCTCTATTGTTTTTACATTTGGAGTATCTTTTAATTCTAATTCTTTATCTTTTTCATCATTAAATTCATAAATTTCACCTGATTCAGCCTTCTCATCTGTCGCAGCATAATTACATTCATCACAGAACAATATAGAGCTTTCACCAGTATCTGCAAGCATTTGAAACTCATGAGAATCACTGCCTCCTATAGCACCATTATCGGCATCAACAGCAACGTACTTGACACCTATTTTTTCAAGAATTCTTTCATAAGCTTTATAAAAATCATCATAAGCTTCATCTAATGATTTTTCTGTATCATGAAAAGTGTATGCATCTTTCATTATAAACTCTCTAGACCTTATCAATCCAAATCTTGGTCTAATTTCATCTCTATATTTATTATTTATTTGATATAAACTTAGAGGCAATTGTTTATACGATCTTAATTCATTTTTTATAAGATAAGTTATCATTTCTTCATGAGTAGGTCCAAGAGTAAAGCTTCTATTATGTCTATCTTCAAGTTTCATCATTTCTGGTCCATAATCTTCCCATCTTCCAGATTGTTGCCAAAGTTCTGCTGGTTGGACTATAGGCATCAATATTTCTTGAGATTCTATTCTTTCCATTTCTTGTCTAACTATATCTTCAATTTTCCTTATTACTTTCCAACCCAATGGTAAATATGTATATACACCTGAAGCGGCTTTTCTTATAAAACCTCCTCTTGTTAATAATTCTATACTTTTAATATCAGAATCTGAAGGTACTTCTTTTAATGTTGGTGCATAAAGTTTTGAAAATCTCATATAATCCCTCCATTATTTGTTTTTATTCTAAGTATAATTATACATGATGAAAATTTTAAAATTATGGCAATTTTTTTAATTTTAAAATTTTTTTTGATTAAATGGCTTTTTTATATTTAAATCACATGCACATAATAGATATTATTTCAAATTGTATCTTTTTTTAATTTATATGTCAATTAAACTGTTAAAATTATTAAAGAAAGTGTATTTTTGAATACCCCAAATTATGATATAATTATAAAGATTAAAATAAAAATTATGGAGGTACAATAAATGAAGAAATTCTACGTTACAACACCTATTTATTATGTGAATTCAGAACCTCATATTGGTTCAGCTTATACAACAATAGTTGCTGATATAATAGCGAGATATAAAAGAATGAACAATTTTGATGTCTTTTTTTTGACTGGTACAGATGAGCACGGTCAAAAAATAATGCAATCAGCAAAAGAAAAAAATATATCTCCACAAGAATGGGTTGATAAATTATCAAATAAATTCAAAAATTTATGGAAAGACATGGAAATAACAAATGATGATTTTATAAGAACTACAGACAAAAAACATGAAGAAACCGTTAAAAACTTTGTTGAAAAATTAAAAAACAAAGGTGATATATATAAAGGAAAATATGAAGGATGGTATTGTATTCCATGCGAAACATTTTGGAATGAAGACGATATCGAAAAAAAAGATGGAAAAAATTATTGTCCAGATTGTCATAGAGAATTAAAATGGGTTGAAGAAGAAAATTATTTTTTTAAACTATCTAAATATAATGATGCTTTATTAAAACTTTATGAAGAAAACCCAAATTTCGTTCAACCTGATTTTAGAAGAAATGAAATGTATCAAATCTTAAAATCAGGATTGAGAGATCTTTCAATAACAAGAACTACATTTGATTGGGGAATTCCCTTAAGAGATGATCCTGAACATGTTATATATGTTTGGGTTGATGCTTTAATAAACTATATATCGGCTTTAGGTTATTCTACTGATAATGATGATAAATTCAAAGAATATTGGCCTGCAGATCTTCATTTAATTGGAAAAGAAATAAATAGATTTCATTCCATAATTTGGCCAGCAATGCTAATTTCGGCTGAATTACCTCTTCCAAAACAAATATTTGCTCATGGATGGCTAACTGTAAATGGAGAAAAAATCTCAAAATCTGCAGGTAATGCTATAGAACCGAGACTTCTAATGGATAAGTACTCGAAAGATGCTATAAGGTATTATTTACTAAGAGATATACAGTTTGGAAGAGATGGAGATTTTTCAGAAGATAATCTAATAACAAGATACAATGCAGATCTTGCAAATGATCTTTCAAATTTAGTACATAGGACATTATCAATGGCAAATAAGTATTTTGAAGGTAAAATTTTAAAAACTAATTCTTATGAAGATATAGATAAAAGACTTCATTCTATAATTGATGAAAACTGTAAAAAATACTATGATTTAATGGATAATTATAATTTTACTCAAGCTTTAGAATCTGTTTGGGAAATTATAAGATTTTCTAATAAATATATTGATTTAACAGAACCTTGGAAGTTAGCAAAAGATCCTGAAAAAAAAGAAAGACTAAGTTTAGTTCTTTATAACCTTGTAGATTCTTTTAGAATAGTGAGTATATTAATTTCTCCAATAATGCCAGAAACTGCAGAAAAAATTCTCTTCAAAATAGGACTTAAAAATGATCATCTAAATTCAAAAAATACAAAAATAGGAATTTTGCCTGATATAGAAAAAGTTTCAATTGGAGAACCTATATATCAAAGAATAGATATAGAAAAATGGAATAAAGTAATAATCATGAAAAATAAGGAGGAAGAAGTAATGGAAGATAATGTAATTTCTTTAATAGATTTTGAGGATTTTAGTAAAGTTGATTTAAGAGTAGCGAAAATATTGGAAGCTGAAGATGTAAAAAAATCAAAAAAACTTTTAAAATTACAGTTAGATCTTGGGGAATTGGGAAAAAGACAAATTGTCGCAGGTATAAAACAACATTATACACCAGAAGAATTAATAGGAAAAAAAATAATTGTGGTTGCAAATCTAAAACCAGCAAAATTGATGGGCATTGAATCAAATGGTATGTTACTTGCAGCTAAAAACTCTGAAAAACTTACAATATTAACAGTTGACAGAGATATAGAACCAGGATTAAAAGTATCTTAAATTAGGAGGTCTTTTTTGTGTCAGAAAAAGATGAATTTATAAAAAATAATAATGATGAAAAATTACAAGATAAAAGATTTGTAGATGAATTAAAAACTTCTTATTTACTATATTCTATGAGTGTTATAGTTAGCAGAGCTATACCTGATGCAAGAGATGGTTTAAAACCAGTTCAAAGAAGAATATTATATTCTATGAGCGAACTTGGTTTAAAACATAATTCTTCTTTTAAAAAGTCTGCACGTATAGTTGGTGAAGTAATGGGTAAGTATCATCCACATGGTGATTCTTCTATATATGAAGCCCTAGTTAGAATGGCACAACCATTTTCAATGAGATATCCTCTAGTCGATGGTCAGGGTAATTTTGGTTCTATTGATAGAGATCCAGCAGCTGCAATGAGATATACAGAAGCAAGAATGCCTGAAGCTGGAGAATATATGTTAAAGGATATTGAAAAAAATACTGTTGATTTTGTAGATAATTTTGATGGTTCATTAAAACAACCTTCAGTATTACCAACAAGACTTCCAAACTTATTAATGAATGGAGTATCTGGTATAGCTGTTGGTATGGCTACAAATATTCCACCTCATAATTTAAATGAATTAGTAGAAGGTTTTAAACACTTAATAAAAAATCCTGATTGTACAATAGATGAAATAAATAAATTTATAAAAGGCCCTGATTTTCCCACTGGCGGAATAATAGTCGATGGCGAAAGAATAAATGAAATGTACAAAAAAGGAAGAGGAAAAGTAACTATAAGGAGTAAATATGAAATTATCGAGAATAAAAAAGGAACTGCTATAGTAGTTACCGAAATTCCTTATGGTGTATCAAAAGTAGATATAATAGAACAAATAGTACAATATGCAATAAGAAAAAAAGAAGCAAAAAAAGAATCCGGTATAAGAGATGTTAGAGATGAATCTGATAAACAAGGAATGAGAATAGTAATTGAATTAAAAAGAAATGCCAATATCAAAAAATTAATAAATGATCTTTTAAAGTATACATCTATGCAATCTTCTTTTTCAGTACAGATGAATGTAATAAACAATGAAAAACCAGCATTGATGAACTTAAAAGAATTGATGAATGCTTTTATTGAACATAGAATAAATGTAATAACAAGAAGAACTGAATTTGATCTTATAAAAGCAAAAAAAAGAGCCCACATAGTTGAAGGTGTAATAAAAGCTATTCAAGGAATAGATACTGTAATAGATATAATAAGAAATGCCGAAGATCCTATATTAGAACTTCAAGAAACTATAAATGTATCTGAAGAACAATCTAAAGCTATAACTGAAATGAAACTTATAAGTTTATCAAAACTTGAAACAACAAAATTAACAGATGAGTTAAAAGATTTAAATGTTAAAATTGATGATTGTAATAATATATTAAATAATGAAAACAAAAAATTAGAAATTGTATCTGAAGAACTCGATGAAATAAAAACAAAATTTGGCGATGATAGAAGAACTGAAATTATGAAATATAGCTCTGATTTAAAAAAAGCTGAAGAATTAATAGTCGATGAAGATATAATAGTAATACTTACTAAATGGGGTTATTTAAAAGCAATACCAGCAAATGAATATAAAGTCCAAGGTAGAGGCGGAAAAGGTGTTAAAGGACTTAAAATAGCCGAAAGTGATAATATAATAGAAACTCTTTATACAAACAGGCTTTCAAAACTAATGTTTATAACTTCGGCTGGAAAAGCTTATCAAATGCCTGCATATGAAATCGATATGTCACAAAAAACAACAAAAGGTAAACATATAGCTAATTATTTAGGCCTTACTGATGGAGAAACTATAAAAACTATGATTGCAGTTTCTCTCGATGGTGACTATGATAAAAATGTTATGATATTTACAAAACTTGGAAAAGTTAAAAAAACATCTTTAAGAGACTTTGCAAATGCAAGAACTACCGGAGTTAGAGCTATAAATCTAAATGAATCAGATTGTGTTGTAGATGCACTATTAGTGTATAATACACCTTCAGAAGATGTATTAATAATAACAAAAAAAGGTATGGCACTAAGATTTGAAGATTCTCAAGTTAGAACTATGGGAAGAGGAGCAGCTGGAGTAAATTCAATAAAATTAAAAAAGAATGATGAAGTTATAAATGCGGTAAAAATATCAGAAGATAAAAAATTAATCATATTGACAAAATTTGGATATGGAAAAAGAACTCAATTTTCAAATTATAGAACACAAACAAGAGGCGGCTTAGGATTGAAAACTGTAAGAGATATAAGCAAAATTGGTGAAATTGTCTCTGCTATAGCTGTTGATGATTCTGAAGATATTATTTGTTTTACAAAACTTGGAAAAGCTATAAGAGTTAGCGTTTCTCAAATAACAGTTTTAAAAAGAGTTACTCAAGGAGTAATTACAGTTAGACTATCAGATAATGATGAAGTTGTTGGTAGTATAGTTGTAAAAGAAGAAGAAGAAGACTCTTCAAACTGATAAAAAGGGGGGAGTATACTTATGAAAGCACTTACAAAAAGACAATCTCAAATCTTAGAATATTTAAAAGATTATATAGATAAAAATGGTTATGCTCCAAGTGTGAGAGACATAATGAACAGCTTCGGATTTAAAAGTCCGAGGGCTGCTCATAAACATTTAATAACCTTAGAAGAAAAAGGATTTATTGAAAGAAAAGGTGTCTCAAGGGGAATAAGACTTACACCCAAATCTGGAGAAGTTTTTACAAGAGAAACTGTTGTACCGATAATAGGAAAAATAGCTGCTGGTGCTGCTATAGAAGCTGTAGAAAATATTTCTGATTCTATTCCATTACCAGTAAATTTCTTTTCAAAAAATGAAGAACATTTTGCATTAGTAGTTGAAGGCGAATCTATGATAGAAGAGCATATAAAAAGTGGAGACTATGTAATAATACAAAAACAAAATCATGCTTCTGATGGTGATATAGTAGTTGCTCTCATAGAAGATAATTATGCAACATTAAAAAAATTCAAAAAAGTAAATCAAAAATTAATTCATTTAATTCCTGCAAATAAAAATATGGATATAATAAAAGTAGATCCAAAAAATCTCAAAATACAGGGAAAAATGGTAGGTTTAATAAGAACTTTATAAATTAAAATGTATGCTGGGAGAGGTTAATATGGAAATAATACTTCAGGAAGAACATGATAAAAAAATAATAAAATTAAATGGAGAAATCGATATGTCAAATGTCGATGATGTAAAAAATAGAATTAATTCATTTGAATTAAAAGAAATAATATTAGATTTTACAAATGTAAAATATATAGATAGTTCTGGAATTGGAATGCTAATAGGTATTCATAAAAATTCCTTATTAAAAGGAGGAAGTTTAACCATAAAAAATGTGGACAATAAAATACTAAAATTATTAGATATGGTTGGACTTACCAAAATATTAAATATTATGCAGGAGGGATAAAATGAAGATTGCTTTGGCTTCAGACCATGCAGCATACGACATGAAAGAATATATACGCGAATATTTAAAAAATAAAAATTATGAAGTAATAGATTTGGGAACATATTCAAAAGAAAGCACTGATTATCCTGATTATGCTAAAAAATTGGGTGAGGTTGTAAATAAAGGTGAAGCAAAATTTGGTATATTAATGTGTGGTACTGGCATAGGAATGTCAATAGCTGTGAATAAAGTAAATGGAATAAGAGGAGCATTATGTTTATACCCAGATATGGCAAAACTTGCAAGGCAACACAATAATGCCAATGTATTAGTACTCGGCGGTAGAATAATGGGTCCAGATTTAGCTCAATGGACAGTTGATACATTTTTAGAAACAGATTTTGAAGGTGGAAGACATGAAAGAAGAGTGAATAAAATAAAAAACATGGAGGAATAAAATATGAAAGTAATCTATGATCCTCGACATGTATTTTTTCAACCTAAAAATATTTTTGAAAACTCAAAAATTAAAGTAAATCCTGATAATCCTAATAAAATCGAATCTATAGTAGGTCTTTTAAAAAAAGATCTCAGATTCGATTTTATAAAACCTATGGATTTTCCAAGATCTTATTTATATTTGGCACATGATCAAGAATATATTTTATGGTTAAAAACACTATCAAAAAAATTAAAAACTGAAGAAGAATATTTTCCAAAAGTTTTTGGATATGATAAAATTTATGATACACAGACACCTATAACTAATAATACATTTGAAATGGCTTGGATATCAGCCAAATGTGCATTGACTGGTGCTGATTATATTATAAAGACTGCAAATGATGCATATTGTTTAACAAGACCTTCTGGAATACACGCAGGTTTGGATAATGGTGGCGGAAAATGCTATTTGAATAACGGCGCAATAGCTGCAAAATATATTCAATCTAAAACTAATGCTTATATTGCAATATTGAATATAGGGAGTTTTCATGCAAATGGAACACAAGAAATATTTTATGAAGATAATACTACATTAACAATTTCAATACATTCAAATCCAAGCGACAATTTTCCATATATATCTGGTTATGAATGGGAATTAGGCTGCAATGAAGGTAGAGGTTATAATATTAATTTTCCATTATCAAAAAATAATGAAGCTAAAGATTATATTAGAGTTCTCGAAAAAGCTATTTTAGAAATTAAAAATTTTGATCCTGATTTTTTGATAATATCTCTTAGCACTGATATGAACGAAAATGATGAAAATAGTTGTTTTAAATTGAATAGTAATGACTTTAAAAACATTGGAAATCTCATTTCAAAATTAGAAGTACCAAAACTTATCCTTCAAGAAAACGGTTATAATTCTAACGTAAATGAAATTTCTATTAAAAGTTTCTTTGATGGATTAATTATTTAAAGGTGGTTTTATTGAAAACATTTGTTTTTTCAAAAGGAATTGAAAAAGATATAAATATAGTTATATCAAAAAATATAATAAAAAATATAATAAAAAAACACGATAACACATATGGTTCATTTATAATATTAGACACTAAATTAAGAAATATAATAAAAATAAAAAATGATCACACTTATATAAAAGGTGGAGAAGAAGCAAAATCTCTAGATAAATATCTGTACTTATGTGAATTAATAAATAATAAAAAATATAATAACATAATTGCAATTGGTGGCGGAAATGTCTTAGATATAGTTGGATATGCTTTCAATACTTTAAATTTTGAAAAAAACAATCTCATATTAATTCCAAGTACATTATCAAGTTTTGTTAATTTGCCTTTAAGTGGAAACTTTTATGCAAATATGAATTTTACACGTAATTATTTAAAAGTAACAGGATACCCTAATTATATATATATAGATCAAAATTTTTTAAACTATTTTAATACTCAGGAATTAAAAAAACAATTTTTAATTCCTTACATTATAGGCTTATTATATGATAAAAATCATTCTAAATTATCTATAAAATATTCATCAAGCTTTGAAAATCTTGATTATGACAATTTTTTAGAAAGAAATATAAAATATATTATAGATTTTTATAATCATGAATATACATTTCCAGGAGAAAAAATATCTAAACTCATTTTTAAAGAATCTGATCTTTTAAAAATGGATTACTTAGAGTTTTTAGCCGTATCATTTTTGTTTTTAATATATATATCTTATAATAAAAAAGAAATTTCAAAAGAAAAATATGAAGAAATAAAAAATGATATACTTAAATTGAATATATTAAAAAGAGATAATTTAAAAAAAATATCTTTTCAAAACACTAATTCTACATTAAAAGAAATTTTTATTACAGAGAATGGTTATAAAGAATTTATATTATCTAATTCTGATATAAAAGATAATATATTAGATTTCAAACAAATTATCTGAGGTGGAAAAATTGAAAAAAAGTAAAGGAGTTTTATTACCTTTAATGGTAACTCTATTATTTATACTTCCATTTATAGCTTTTTTAATGACTACATATACAATATATCTAAAAAATCAAATGAATAAATTTGATATAAAAATAAATGATATAAAAATAAAATCAGAAGACATACCAGAAAAAAATGTTTCTAATTCTCCTATAAAAGATATTCAATTAATTGATATCCGTCCAAATATTTCAGAACTCAAATATGATATAAAAGAACTTAATTATTATAATTTAATTTCTTTGTCAAAATCATCTCTTGAAGAAGTAAATCGAGGGGCTATAAAATTATTTACAGATGAACAACAAGCTATAAATGAAGTTATAAATGCCTATCAAAATAATATAGAATATTTCATAACAAAAACAAATGATAAATTTTATGTTTATAGAGAAGACTATGAATTAGAAGAAAATGTAGATGAACAATTTATATATACAATTCAAATTTATTATACCTTAAATGCATCAAATGCATATCTTCCAACAAATACATTGAGAAAAGCTGGATATCCAGTTTTAGCTTTTAATGGAAAAAGTACAGGTGGAGGAAAATACTGGGGAATACTTGCAGGACTTTTTATAAATAAATCAGATGCTGTAGATTTTTCAAATAATATGGATGATAAACAAATTACTGAATTAACTGGATTTTCAATTGAAGGTAGATGGTATAAAGGTATAAGATTTATAGGGCAAAGATGAAAAAAATAATATATATATCTTCTATAATTTTAATATTTTTTTTACTCGGATTTATATATAATTCTAAAGAAAATAAAAATATCATCACTGTTAAAAAATATGATATATTAACAGTGACTTTTGATGAATTAATAACAATAAATGGCATAGGAAAATCAAAAGCCAATA
Source organism: Oceanotoga teriensis (assembly GCF_003148465.1). Classification (NCBI taxonomy): domain Bacteria; kingdom Thermotogati; phylum Thermotogota; class Thermotogae; order Petrotogales; family Petrotogaceae; genus Oceanotoga; species Oceanotoga teriensis. The sequence goes on along the minus strand of NZ_QGGI01000002.1, from coordinate 104,047 downwards.
AAATTTTAGCTTATAGAAATGATATAGGTTTTAATAAAAAAGAAGATTTAATGAAAGTCGATGGAATAGGTGAAAAAACGTATAAAAATATTGAAAAATATTTTTATATATCTAATAAAAAAATAACCCTAAAAAATAATAAAATAAATTTAAATATTGCAAATAAAAATGAGTTGATGTCTCTCCCAGGTATAGGAGAAAAAAATTCAGATAAAATAATAAATTATAGAAAAATAAAACACTTTGATAATATAGATGATTTAAAAAAAATAGGCTTATCCAAAAATACTATAAACAATCTTAGGGGGTTAATAGAATTTTGAAACTATTATTGCATGTTTGTTGTGCTCCAGATTTAACTATATCTTATAAAAGATTAATTGAACAAAATATAAATCCAACTCTTTATTTTTACAACCCCAATATACATCCTATAGATGAATATAAAAAAAGATTAAATGAAGTTATAAAATTAAAAAAAATTTGGTATCTTGAAAATATAGAAGCTGAATATAAACAAAAAGAATTTTTTAATGCTATAAACAAAAATCTTAACAATAATAGATGTTATGAGTGTATAAAATTACGTCTCAAAAAAAGTGCTGAAATAGCTAAAAAAAATAATTTTGAAAATTTTTCAACGACATTATTTGCTTCTCCAAGAAAAAATCATGATATGATAAAAAGTATAGGAGAAAAAATAGCTAAAGATTTTGAATTAAATTTTATGTACTTTAATTTTAGAGCCAATGATGGAGTAAAAGAAGCTGCAAAATTATGCAGAAATATGAATATATACAGACAAACGTATTGCGGATGTTCTTATTCAATATTTGAAGCAAAAAAATTAGAAAAAATTTCAAAAGAAGAAAAATATAATAATTTAGTAGAAAATATTGGGGAGAAAAATGCCAATATGTATTTTAAAAACTTCAAAAAAGATGTCTTAAAAATACCTCAAGATATACCTTATTCTGTAATAAAGGACAATATAAATATTTTAAAGAATTTTAAACCAAGAATAATACTAATAAAAAAAGAAATAGCTCAAGAATTTAATATAGTAAAAAGTGGTAGAATAAAATTAAAAGATTGGAAAGGAAAATTTATCGTTTGGTGATCGGGGGATTATAAATGGACTTCGTAAAAATAAGTATACCAAGTAAAAATATTTATATAAAACTTTTAAGAAATATGATGAAAGATTTTTGCACTATAATAAAATATAAAAATGAAGATGAAATATTTATGATAGAATTAGCTTTAAATGAAGCTATTGCAAATATTATAGAACACACTTATAAATACGAAGAAAATAAAAAAATAGACTTATCAATAGAATATGATGATGACGTATTAACCATAAAAATCAGAGATTATGGTGAGAAAATAATACCTGAAAATATAAAACATAGAGATTTAGATAATATAAGAGATGGAGGACTTGGAGTCTACATAATAGAACAGGTATTTGGAAAACCTCAATGGGTATATTGTAATGATGGTAATTTAATGATTTTGAAAAAAATTTTAATATAGTTTTTTATTGCGGAGGGATGTTATGGCTAAATTAAATTTTAAAAGCTCAGGGGATAATATGCTTGCTACAATAACTATGACAGATGATGGAAAGCATGTCTCAAAAAATGAAATTCTTGCATTTCTTAATGAAAATAAAGTAAAATATGGAATTCAAGAAAACATAATAAATGATATGACTGCTGATCCTCAATATGATCGTGAATACCCTGTTGCCTATGGAATAGGTCCTAAAAAAGGTGGAAATGGCAGTTTAGAAATGGTAGTAAAAAAGAAAAAAACTGAAATTTCACAAGATTATATAAATATGAAAGAAAGATCTAACATAATATCTATAGAAAAAGATGAAATAATTGCAAAAATAATTCCACCTTCAAAAGGTCAAAGTGGAATGGATATATTTGGAAATGAAATAGAAGGTCTTGATGGAGAAGCTGTTAAAGTTACTCTGGGTAAAAATGCTTTAATAAATGAAAATTTAATAATAGCTTTTGTCTCTGGCGAATTAATATTAAATAAAGAAAATGATTTAAGTTATTATATTGATGTTTCACAAATACATAGAATAGATGGAGATATAGATTATTCAACTGGAAATGTTAGATTTCCTGGAACAGTTATAGTAAATGGTAATGTAATGCCAGGATTTGTAATTGAAGCTGATGATGACATAGAAATAACTGGAATAGTCGAAGGGGCTACTTTAATTGCTGGCGGAAATATAAAAGCTAATGGAATAAAAGGTGCTGGAAAAGGAATAATTAAATGTAGAGAAATATTTGTAAATTATATAGAAAATGCCAATTTAGACGTAGAAGAAAAAATAAATGTAACTCAATCTATAATTAACTCAAATATAAAATCTGGAAATAAAGTAATAGTTCAAGATAAAAATGGTAGAATATCTGGTGGTGTAATAACTGCAGGTCAATTAATAGAAGCTTCATATATTGGAAGTAAAATGAATGTAAAAACCACTTTAGAAGTTGGTGTTTCACCTTCTTTAAATGAAGAACTCACTATCATAGAATCTCAAATAGCTATAGATATAGAAAATTTAAGAAAATTAAGTTTGATATTAAAAGGTTTGATGAAATTAAAAAAAGAAAACAAATTAGATCAAAACAAGATGATGCAATATAAAAAAAGCTTGGAAACAGCAAAACAATTAAAAGCTGCACTCGGAGAAAATGAATTAAAATTAAATAGAATAAAAAAAGCCATTCAAAATTCAAAATTTGGTGGAAAAATAATAGTAAAAGAAATTCTATATCCTGGTTCTGAATTAATAGTACATAAGAAAAAATTTTTTCCAAACACTGAACTTACAAAAACTATTTTTTTAGTTCATGAAGATAAAATAGTTATGAAAGGTTACAATGAAAGCGAGGAATAAACTTTTGAAAAAATTAATAATAGTTTTATTAATTATATCCAATATAGTAATATTTGGAGGAGATCTTGAACAATATTTACAAATATTCGATACCGATTCTCTAATAAATCAAGAAAACAATAAATTGAATACATTAGGTTTATATTTAAAATTTTTGGAAACTTCAAATGAAGAATACAAAAATACTGCTAATTTATTAAGAGCAAGAATATATAATGATTTTTCTGCAGATGAATCTGCTGTTTTAAACATATTATCAGAAACATTACCAAATCAAATAAATATTCCTGAAAAAAAACTTTATGAACTATCAAAACTCTATAAAGATTCTGTCATAATAAATGCTTTTTACATAGAATTTGCTTATAAATCTCTAACTGAAGAATATAATGCAACAAAAGAAAAACTAATAATGGAATCTATAGAAAAAATCGAAAAATTAAATGGAGAGTCACCATTTACAGTATACTATAAAAGTATTATACAATGGTATTCAAAAATAAATTCAAATCCTTCAAAAGCTTATGAAAATTTAGAAAAAATGTACAATAATAATAGAGATAATATAAAATTGAGCCAATTAATAGTTCGTTTAAGTTATGAATCTCAAAGATATGATAAAATAGAAGAATTATATTCTGTATATACCACTTTAAACAAAAAAGACGAAAAAACAATGATTCTTTTTGCAAAAGCTTTTCAAGAAATGGAAAAAGAAAACATAACAAGAAATATTCTTGAATGGTTGATAAATAATTCAAATAAAAAATCAATATTATCTTCTACTTATGAAATTCTTGGAGATATATCGAGTACTTCAACTCAAAAAATTAATAATTATAAAAAATCTTTAGAATATGATGAAAAAAATCCTAATTCTTTAGGAAAGATTGGAATGGAATATTATAAAACTTCAAAAGATAAATTAATATCGAGATTATATTTACAAAAAGCTCTTTATTACAAAAATAATGACCCTGAAATAATAAAACTCCTCAAAGAAATAGACAAGGAAACAAAAATAACAGGATTGTTCTCATATATAATTCCATTAAGTTTATTCGTAATAATATTTGGAATATTATTATTGAATATAAATAAATTTAAAAAAAACAAAAGAAAGGATGAAGAAAATAATGATGCAGGAGAATCAGAAAAAAACAATCAAAATACTTGACAAAGGGTTTGTAACTTTAATAGATCAAATGGGAAATGATAGATCTGCTGTAAGAGCAGCAAGAGTTTCTTATGGTCAAGAAATTTCTACAGATGAAAGAGATAAAAAATTAATTAACTATCTTTTAAAACATTCTCACTTTTCACCATTTGAACATATAAGTTTTACATTTCATGTAAAAGCACCTATATTTATTGTTAGACAATGGTTTAGACATAGGATTGGAATGTCTCCAAATGAAATTTCAAGGAGATATACTTCAAAACAAGCTGATGAATTTTATATACCAGATCATATAAGAACTCCTGATAAAGAAAATAAACAGGGTAGTATAAAAATAAAAAACTCTGAACTTTCACAAGAATGTATAAATTTGATAGAAAATGCTTATATGGAATCTTATAATATATATAATAATCTTTTAAATAAAGGTGTTGCAAGAGAAATGGCGAGAATGGTATTACCAGTTGGTCAATATACAGAGTTCTATTTAACAACTAATTTAAGAGCTTTATTTCATTTTTTTAATCTGAGAGCTGATTCTCATGCTCAATGGGAAATACAAGAATATGCAAGGGCAATGGCTGAAATAGTAAAAGAAATTTGTCCATGGAGTTTTGAAGCTTTTATAAACCATAATTATACAGGAGATCTCTTATAAGGAGATGATACTTTTGAATATACAAGAGTTAATTAAAATTGTTAAAGGATCTGCCATAGTTTTACCTGAAAGTATTAAAAACTTTAATATTGAATATGCCGGAGCTTCTGATTTAATGAGCGATTTTCTTGCCTTTTCAAAAGAAAATATGTTCTTAATAACTGGCTTAACAAGTCCTCAAACAATCACCACAGCTGCTGTAATAGGTGCAAAAGGAATAATATTTGTTAGGGGAAAAGAAATTCCAGAAAATTTAAAAGAAATAGCGGAGGATTTAGAGGTTTGTATCATAAAATCCTCCCTTTCTATGTATATGGCATGCGCGATTTTATTCAAAAGTGGAATTAAAGATGCTATGGGAACGGATGATCAATTATGTTAGAAAATAAAAATGAAGTTGATAAATTAGTAAGTACATTATCAAAAGTTTTTTCTAACACTTTAATAAATGAAATTATGACCACTCCACCAATTCTAGTCACTGGCGAAACTAAATTAAAATACGCTAAAGAAATAATGAGAATAAAAGGAATATCTGGAATGCCTGTTATAAAAAGAGATTTAACTCTAAGCGGAATTTTAAGTATAGAAGATATAATAAGAGTAATTGAAAATAATAGTCTAGAAGAACGTGTCGAAAAATGGATGACAAAAAAACCAATTTTTTTAAATGAAGAAGATACAATTATGACTTTTTTAGAACTAAATAAAAATGAGAAATTTGGACGATATCCTGTAATAAATTCTAAGAAAAAAGTCGTTGGCGTGGTAACAAAAATTGATATATTAGAATGGATGTTTAAAAAGCTTGGCTATATATATGTTCATGATGAAAGAAGGGATAAAGTTTTAAATAAAAATTATGTATCTTCTATAACTGGAGAAAATTTTGAAACTGAAGGATATGACTTTAAATATTCTATAGATTATAAATCTGTAGAAATGGTAGGAATAGCCGCAACAAAATTAAAAAAATTTTTAACTTCTAAAAATATTAATCCAGAATTGATAAGAAAAATATCTATTTCTACATATGAAGCAGAAGCAAACGTTGTAATTCACTCAGAGTCTAATGGAATATTATATTGTTGGACAGAAGAAGATAAAATTAAAGTATTCATCGAAGATTTTGGAAAAGGTATAGAAGATATAGATTCTGCTCTAAAAGAAGGTTATTCTACAGCTACTGAAAATGTTAGAGAAAAAGGATTTGGAGCTGGAATGGGTCTTCCAAATATGAAAAGATTTTCAGATAGAATGACATTAATTTCAAGTTCTGGAAAAGGAGTAAAATTAGAAATGCTATTTTATTTCAATAAGGGGGAATAAAATGTGACTCTACAAAATATGATAGAAAAATTAGATCTAAAAATTATCTATTCATCAAAAACAGATACAGATATAATATCTGGCCATATAGGAGATTTATTGAGTGAAGTGATGAGAGACGCAAAAAAAGATTGTATATGGATAACTCATCAAACTCATCAAAATATAATCGCAGTTGCAGAAGTAGTAGGTGCAAAGGCTATTGTACTGCCTAAACCAGGAAAATATCTTGAAGAAACAATTAAAAAAGCAGAAGAAATGGATATTTCTCTTTTAATTTCTGAAAATGATGCTTTTGAAACTGCTGGCAAAATATATAATCTTCTAAAAAATGAATAAATATAATTGCTGCTTTCATAATCATACAGTTCTTTCACCCTGTGCTGATATAACTATGACTCCTGAAATATATAATGATATTTTAAGTTCAAGTTCAATAGATTGGATCTCAATAACTGATCATAATTCTGCTGAAAATATGTATTCTTTTAATTTTCAATTAAATAAAATTGGAATAAAATTAATTCCCGGAATAGAAGTTCAAACATCTGAAGAAGTCCATATCATAATCTATTTTAAATATATAAAAGAGTGTATAAAATTCTCAAAAATAATTGAAAATACTCTAATAATAAAAAATTATGACCCAGAAAAATTAGGATATCAAATACTAGTCGATGAAAAATCAGAATTTATAGATATCAAAAGCTCTCCATATCTTGGAAGCTCTTCAAACTTAACTGTTGAAGAAGTTTATAATTTATCTAAAAAATTTAAATCAATAATATATCCGGCACATATATTTAGAGCTTTTGGACTTATATATCAACTTGGTCTTCCTTTAGAATTAGATTTCGATGCAGTAGAAGTAAAAAATGAAGACGAATTAATAAAAGCACAAAAACTTGGCTACAAAAGATTTATTTATGGTAATGATTCTCATTTTCCAGATCAGTTAAAAAATCCATCTTGTATTTTAGAATGTGAATCAAGAACTTTTGACGAACTTAAAAAATCACTCTATAATGGTAAGGTGAAACCAGTATGGCCACATTAGAAACAATCTCTGATCATATAATAGATATATGCGAAAACGCTGTAAGGTCTAATTCAATAGAATGTAAATTAATTATTATCGAAAGCAAAGATTTTTTTTCTTTCGAAGTTAAAGATTATGGAATAGGGATGAATTCAGAAGAATTGAACAATGCACTTACTCCTTTTTATACTACAAAAAAAGAGAGGAAGAAAAAAATTGGCATGGGATTGCCTTTTTTAAAGTTCTCTTGTGAATTAACGGGTGGTAGTTTTAATATCAAAACAAAACCAAACAATGGTACAACTGTAAATGCAACTTTTGTAAAAACTAATATTGATTGCCAACCATTAGGAGATCTTTCAAATGCTCTTTATTTTGTTATATATCTCGACTCTAAAATAAATTGGTACATAAAAAGAACTTTTTTAGATGATGGATATGAAATAGATACAAAACAATTAAAAAACTCATTTGAAAATATATATGATACTCCTAAATTTATGTTACAGATAAAACAAAATATTTATAATTTAGAAAAAGAATTAAAAGGAGGATTTTAATGAAAAAATCAATTCTAATGATCTTTATATTATCTTTATTGACTCTTTCATTCTCAATAACAAAGCTTAACTCAATAGAGTATAGTACAGATATATCTTATGCTGCTACAGATATAAATAATATTATGAATAATTATGATATAAAAATCGGAAATTATGTTGGAGATATAGACATAAAATTAGCAATGAAACAAGTAAATAATCTCGGCTTTTTCAATTCGCTTTCTTATGAATTAGACGAAGAAAATGGAAATTTGAAATTAATAATAAATCCAAATCCAATAGTCAAAAATGTTGAAATAGAAGTATATGGTGATGGATTTGTCGATAAAAAAGATTTAAAAGATTATTTAAATTTAAAAACAGATATTCCTTTAAATGTATATGACTTTCAAAAAGCACTCAATTCCATAAATTTATATTATACGAATAATGATTATAGTACTATAGAAATAAGTTCTAATATTAAATTATTAGGTGATAAAGTAACACTTGAAGCAACAGAAATTAATAATAATAAATATGATGAAAATACTTTATTATTCATAATAAATGAATATAAACTCTGGGATTTGAAATTAGAAGGCGAATATGCCCAATTAGATAAAGAAAAAGTAAAGAAAGATCTAAATTTTAAATTTAGAAAAGACTATGAAAATAAATTTTTCCTGTTTAGGCCAAAATTAAAAGAATCATATCCAGATATAAAAAAATTACAGGGTTTGATGTCTTCTATAGCTTCATTACCTTATTTTAGTGAAGAAACTTCTATAAAATGGGAACCCGTAGATATAGAAGAATCCTTGGGTGGAGAATTAAATCTTGTACTAGATGGAAAATTAAGAAGAGTTATAGATGATAATACCAAAATAAATAAAATAAAGTATAATGGTAATGATTCTATCGAAAGTTTTAGATTAAATGAAAAGGTATCAGAAATAATAACAGAAAACTCAACTGTTTCTAATTTAGATATTTTAAAATCTTTAGATGTAATAAATAAATTATATACACAAGAAGGATTCTTATTTGTTGATACAAAAGTAAATATAGACAAAAATAATGATTTAATATATAATTTTAATGAGAAAAAAGTAGGTAATATAAAAATAACAAAAGATGCTACGGCAAAAACCCAAGATTATATAATAGATGATTTAATAAAATTAAAAAAAGATGAAGTTGTAAATCTAAATAAATTACAAGATACCTATAGAGCATTCACTGGAACAGGTTTTTTCCAAAGTGTTGATATAAATCCTATTTCAATGTCAGAAGACTCTGTTGACTTTGAGATTCATCCACATGAAAGAACAAATGCTGTTAAGATAGCTGGTGGATTAACTTGGTCTATGCCAGATGTAAAAGATTGGTATTATGGATTTGCAGGAACTTTAAGTTTTTATATTCCAAATCCTTTTGGTTATGGTCAAACTTTTGGACTAAATACTGAATTAAATCCTTTGAATAATAAATATAAATTCGGATTAAATTATAATGTATCAAAAATCTTTAAAACGGATATAGATCTTGGATTAAGCACATCATATCTAACAGTACCAAATGGTGAATATGTAGAAACTTTAGGTGCTTCTATAACAAATAATTTATCATTTTCTATTTCACCTTCATTCAAATTTTCAGATTTTTCATATATAACAACAGATTTATCCTATGACTATTATCAAAAATTAAAATCAAATGATATAAAAAGACTTTCTACTGGTATTGGTTACAAATTAAACAGATTAGATAATCCATATAGACCTTATTCGGGAGAATATTTTTCAACAAGAGTTTTTGGAGGATTAAATCTAAATAACACAGATCAATATTATACTGGTAATACTTTAGAAGGTAAATATTTTACAAGTTTCTATAAATTTACTTTTGGAACAAGATTAAAAATCGGATTCTCTAATGATCCTTATTCCTTATTCAATTATTCAGTTGGCGGAATGAATAGTGTAAGAAGATATAGTTTATCTTCTAAACAAGGTAATAATATGTATTTATTCAATACTGAATTAGCTTATGAACTATTAAAAAATCCAGTACCAATTGATATATATGCTTTTTATGATAATGGAAATACTTCAAATAATTTAAATAATATATTGAATGATAATATTTGGTCTTTTGGAACTGGTTTAAAATTCAACATTCCTTTACTGGGTCAAATCAGATTTGAATATGGTTGGGACAAAAATTTAAAAGGAAAATTTGAATTTGGATTTGGTCAAGTATTTTAAAAAAAATATATAAATAATAAATAAAGGAAATTAGTGAAAATCTAATACGGTCGCGCCACCGTGATTGAGGACAAAAAATTACATACCACTGATTAAAAAATCGGGAAGGGTAATTTGGAGGATATAACTCATAAGTCGGGATACTTTATTTATAATTTTTAAAAATTCAAGCACTTCGCGCCAAAGTGTTTGGAGTTAGTTTTTACCTTGGCGTAATTATTACGGGAGGTAGCAAAAATGAAAAAAGCATTGAGTATTGTTCTATTGTTATTAGTAGGAATTATAGCTTTATCATCATTTACAATAATAGATGATCTTGGAAGACCTGTAAAAATAGACCAAGATATTAAGAGAATAATTTCTGCTGCACCAGCTGTATCTGATTATTTGAAACATTTAAATGCAGAAGATCTTGTTGTAGGCGTTACTGATTGGGATAATAACATTGAAGCTGAAAAAATAGGAAATATGACACCTTTGAATCTTGAAAAAATAATAAGCTTAAATCCTGATATTGTATTTATATCTGGTGGATTCCAAGAAAAAGAACTTGAAAGATTAGAAAAATATAATATAAAAACTATAGTTATAAACCCATTATCCATAAATGATATAATAAGAGACACAGTTTTAATAGGAACTATAATTGATAAAAAAGAACAAGCAATAAAATTATCAAAAAATTTAAGAGAAAGAATGCTTAATATTTCTAAAGAAACATCTACTTGGTCAGAAAAACCAACTGTTATGTATGCAATGATTTCAAGTCAAAATATTTCATCAATTTGGACAAGTGGAACAGGTTCTTTTATGAATGAATTACTATCAATCGCTGGTAGTTTAAATGTTGCTTCACCATATACTGGAAATAATGGTTGGCTTTCTGTTGGCCCTGAATTTATAGTTTCTAAAAATCCAGATATAATTATTGTTCCTTCTTATTTTATGGGAGATAATTCTGGAATTGAAACTTTAAAATCAGCTTCTCAATTTAAAAATGTAAATGCTGTTAAAAACAACAAAATATTTTCAATTAATAATGATAAAGCTTCACAAGCATCACCTTCATTAATAGAAGCATTAGAGTCAATATATGAAATAATAAAGGAGTCAAAATGACTATAAAAAAAATTAAAAACAGGAAGAGGATTATACCTCTCCTGTTTATTCTTTTGATAATAAGTTTTATATCTATAATAATTTTTACTTCTTTGGGAAGTGTAAATATTCCATTAAAAGAAGTAATAAAAACACTATTTCTTAATCAAGAAAATTCTACATATAAATTACTCATTATGGATTTGAGATTACCAAGAATTTTAGGTAGTTTTATAATTGGAGGTATTTTAGCTTTATCTGGAAATATATTACAGTTAATAATTCAAAATCCTCTTGCAGACCCTTATATACTTGGAATATCTTCTGGAGCCTCTTTTGGAGCTGTAATTTATACGGCTTTATCTGGTATATTAGGATTACATTTATTTTTCGGATTAGAAACTTTTTCTTTCATATTTTCTATAATATCTGCAATCATAGTATTTATGTTGGCAAAAGAAGGAAAAAAATTTCCAGTATTATCTTTAATATTAAGTGGTGTAATAGTTAGTTTTTTGTTCAATGCATTTACAACATTAATAACAGTAATGTTTTGGAGAAATTTAATACATGTAAATATATGGCTCATGGGAAGTACAGCTTCTATTACATGGGAAGATATATTTATATTGACTGTAGTATTATTAATACAAACTATCGTAATAATAATTTATAATAAAGAATTAAATGTTTTATCTATGGGTGATGATATGGCAATATATTCTGGTGTAAATCCAGAAAAAATAAAAATGATACTAATTTTAACAAATATATTTGCTGTATCTATAGCTGTTTCAAAATCTGGAATAATAGGGTTTGTTGGATTAATAATACCACATCTTGTAAGAAAAATTAAAGGACCATATTCATTAATTTCTAGTTTAATATCTATATTATCGGGTGGAATTTTTTTAACTATAAGTGATTTTATATCCAGAACAATTTTTGCTCCTTCCGAACTTCCAATAGGAATAATAACTTCTATAATCGGAGCGCCTTTATTTATATATGTTATGAAAAAAAGAGGGAAAAAATTATGATTCAAATAAATAATATAAAATTTAATTATGGAAATGGATTCAATTTAGATATTAAAAATCTTCATATAAAAAATGGAGAAATTGTATCAATAATTGGACCTAATGGGGCTGGAAAATCAACTTTAATAAAATTAATATCTAAAATTCTTCCTTTAAAATATGGAAATATATTTATAGACTCTAAAAATTTAAAATCCTTAAATTTGAAAGAACTTTCAAAATTGATAGCCGTTGTTCCTCAAGAATTTAACACTATTTTTGATTATTCTGTCAAAAGTATTGTGGAAACTTCCAGATTACCTTATTCAAAAAAATTTGATTTTTTTACAGAAAATAAAGAAGATGAAAACATAATATCCAATTCCATGAAAAAAACAGATACTTATAAATTTAAAGAAAAAAGTTTTTCTAATTTATCTGGTGGCGAAAAACAAAGAGTCATGGTAGCAAGAGCTTTTGCTCAAAAATCTAAAATACTCCTTTTAGATGAATTTTCTTCTCATCTCGATCCTGGTCATACACAGTATCTTTTAAATATAATAAAAAATTTAAGTCAAAAAGAAAATTTAACTATATTATCTGTATTTCATGATATAAATCTTGCAAGTCTTTATTCTAATAGAATATTAATAATGAAAGATGGAAAAATAATAAAAGATGGAACACCAAATGAAGTTATAACAAAAAAAATAATAGAAGATATATATAATTTTAAAGCTGAAATCATAATTCATCCTAAATATAAAATACCTCAAGTAATTTTTCAATAAAAAAACCCCCTTTTTATAGGGGGAATTGTTTATTTATCTATTGAATAAAAAGAATCTAAACCTTTAAATTGAGCAACAGAACCCAATTCTTCTTCTATTCTTAATAATTGATTATACTTAGCAATTCTATCTGTTCTTGATAAAGAACCTGTTTTTATAAATCCTGCATTTGTTGCTACACAAAGATCTGCTATGAATGTATCTTCTGATTCTCCAGATCTATGAGAAATTACATTTGTCATATTATATTTTTTAGCTAATTCTATTGCATCAAAAGTTTCTGTTAAAGAACCTATTTGATTCAATTTTATCAATATAGAGTTTGCTGATTTTAAATCTATACCTTTTTGTAATCTTTTAACATTGGTCACAAACAAGTCATCACCAACAACCTGAGCTTTAGTTCTAACCTTAGCAGTAAATCCTGTATAAGCATCCCAATCTTCTTGATCAAATGGATCTTCTATAGATTTTATTGGATATTTATCTATTAATCCTTCATAGTAATCTGCAAGTTCTGAAGAAGATAAATCTTTTCCATCAATATGATATGTTTTATTATCTGAATTATAAAATTCTGATGCTGCACAGTCTAATGCAATAAATACCTCTTCACCAGGTTTATAACCAGCTTTTTCTACAGCTTTTACTATGAACTGTAAAGCTTCTTCGTTTGAATCAAAGTTAGGAGCAAATCCACCTTCATCTCCAACTGCTGTTTGATGGCCAGCTTCCTGTAATAATTTTTTTAAATTATGAAAAATTTCTGTTCCTGCTCTTAAAGCATCTGAAAATTTGTTAAATCCAGCAGGCATTATCATAAATTCTTGAATATCTAAGTTATTATCTGCATGTTCTCCACCATTAACAATATTCATCAAAGGTACTGGAAGAACTTTAGCATTTGGACCACCTAAATATTTATATAAAGGTATTTCCAAAGAATCAGATGCTGCTCTTGCTACAGCTAATGATACAGCTAAAATAGCATTTGCACCCAATTTCTCTTTATTTTCAGTTCCATCTAAATCTAACATTACTTGGTCTATTAAAGCTTGATCAAAAGCGTTTAAACCTTCTAATTCTTCAGCTATAACATCATTAACATTTGCAACAGCTTTTGAAACTCCTTTACCCATAAATCTTGATTTGTCTCCATCTCTCAATTCTAAAGCTTCAAATATACCTGTTGAAGCTCCTGATGGAACTATTGCTCTACCTTCAGCACCACTTGCCAACATAACTTCTGCCTCTACTGTTGGGTTACCTCTAGAATCTAATACTTCTCTTGCCTTTACTGACACGATTTCGTCGTATAAGTATGACATGCACAAACACCTCCTGTTGAGCTTTATATCATCAAGGAATTACTCTCGTTCCAATTTTTTTATCCATAACTGCATTTAAAAGATTATCCTTATCAAAGAAATTAATAACACTAATAGGCATCTTATACTTTTGACATATAGCAAATGCCTCTGTATCCATAACTTTTAAATTTTTAGAAATTGCTTCATCATATGTAATTGTATCATATTTCACAGCATCTGTAAACTTTTTAGGATCTTTATCAAAAATTCCATCTACTTTAGTTGCTTTTATAAGTACTTCTGCTTTCATTTCAACAGCTCTCAAAGCAGCCGCTGTATCAGTTGTAAATAAAGGATTTGAAGTACCTCCTGCAAAAATAACTACATAACCTGAATTAAAATATAATTCTATATCATCATAATGAATTGATCTCACTGAAGGAAGTTTAACTATCTGAGAAACAACAACACTTTTTATTCCAATCTTTTCAAAGTAGTCTTTTAAATACAGAGCATTACTAACCGTTCCCAACATACCTATATGATCAGCAATACTATTTGTAACACCTTTTAACTCTTTACCTCTAAATATATTTCCAGCTCCTACAACCATACCAATATTCATTCCATGTTGAGAAACTTTCTTTATTTCAGAAGCTAAATATTTAACCGCATCATCGTTAAATCCTTTATTTCCTTCACCAGATAATACTTCACCACTAAGTTTCAAAAGAACTCTTCTATACATATTTTCTATACCTCCAGTAAATTATAAAAAAAGGGGGTGACAAAAACACCACCCCCTATATCAATTAATCTTCTACTGAGAATCTTGAGAATTTTTCAACTTTTATATTTTCACCAATCTTAGCAATGGCAGCAGTGATAAGTTCACCTATTTTTTCACCATCACCAAAAACATAATTCTGTTCTAAAAGACAATTTTCTTCATAGAACTTATTAACTTTATTTTCAGCTATTTTTTCAATAATATGTTCAGGTTTTCCAGAACTCTTTAATTCTTCAGCGTATATTTCTTTTTCTTTATTTATTATTTCTTCTGGAACATCTTCTCTTGATATCCATTTTGGATTCATAGAAGCAATTTGAAGAGCTACTTTATGTGCTAATTCATGAAAATCATCTGTTTTAGCAACGAAATCTGTTTCACAACCTAAAAATAATAAAACACCCATTTTTTCATTGTGGTGAATATAAGAATAAACAATTCCTTCTTTAGTTTCTCTATGAGCTTTTTTAGCTGCTTTTGCAGCACCCTTTTTTCTTAAAAGTTCAATTGCCTTATCTAAATCACCATTAGTTTCTTCAAGTGCTTTTTTACAATCTAACATACCTGCACCTGTAGCTGTTCTTAATTCTTTTATCATTTCCGTACTTACAGCCATCTAAAAGTCCCTCCTTGCGCGTGTTAATGATTTCAACCAATATATTCTATCACATTATTATTTCCATTTCAATAAGTATTAAAAATTTTAATTAACACTTTTTAAATTTTAATTTTTTTTAAATTTTTCTTTAAGCTTTTTTTCTACTAATGGTGAAACCCATGTACTAACATCTCCATCGTACCTTGCAACTTCCTTTACCATAGAAGATGAAATGAATGAATGAGCTACATCAGACATCAGAAAAAATATTTCTAATTGTGGCATAAGTGATCTATTTCCATTTGCCATTTGCAATTCATATTCAAAATCTGTAACGGCTCTCAAACCTCTTATTACAGTAGAAATATCTTTTAATTTACAATATTGCACCAATAATCCTGAAAAAGTATCTATTTCAACATTCGGTATATGTGATAAATTGGCTTTAGTCATCTCAACTCTTTCTTCAAGAGTAAATAAGCATCTTTTTTCTGAATTATTCATAATAACAACATTAAGTTTTTCAAATCTTTCAGCAGCTCTCTTAACAAGATTTATATGGCCATAAGTAATAGGATCAAAACTTCCTGGATAAACAGCTATTCTTTTTTGCATATTTTTAATCCTCCAAATAAGAATCTATTATCCCAGTTCCCAATACAATTCCATCTTCATCATAAAAAGTAGCAAATTGTCCTGGAGTAACTGCAAAAATAGGTTCTTCAAATTCTACTTTAAAAGATTTTTCGTCTATCTTTGTTATAATAGATTTCATTTCTTCACTTTTTTTTCTGATTCTACAAACAGCTTCTATTTTTTCAAAATCTATAAAAAAATTAGATTTTTTAGCTATAAGTCCTTTAAAATAAAGTTTTTTTGTAGGAGCTACTATAATACTATTATTTTGAGAATCTATTTTATAAACATGTAATTTCATATTAGGAGATTTAAAAAATGTCATACCAGTCCTTTGACCTATTGTATAATTTGTATATCCAGTATGAGTACCTATATGATTTCCATCTAAATCATATACTTTTCCATCTCCAACCTCTATTCCTCTATCTTTTAAATACCTTTTATAATTGTTATCAGGAATAAAACATAATTCTTGTGAATCAGGTTTATGAGCTACGATTAAATTTAATTCTTCGGCAATTTTTCTTATTTCATCTTTTTTCAATTTTGCAAGTGGAAAATAAAGTCTCGGTAAATACTCTTGTTTAACATATGATAAAAAATATGATTGGTCTTTATAATTATCTACACCTTTTTTTATAACATATTTTCCATACTTTTCTGAATATTCACTTAAAACATAATGGCCAGATACTACAACGTCACAATTATATTCATCAGCCAATTCAATAGCTTTACCAAACTTAAAAAATCTATTACAAAGTATACAAGGATTTGGAGTAATCCCTTTTTTATATTCATTTATAAAATATTTTATTATTTTTTCTTCAAATTCATCTTTTATACTAATGATTTTAAAGTCTTCTAATCCAACATCTTTAGCAACTTTCATAGCATCAATAGTATCAGAAGGACTACAGCAAACCTTCTTTTTTTCAGGTATCATAGAAAAAACAATATCATCAACAGTTTTAAAGTGTACACCTATAACTTCATAACCTTCTTTTTTTAAAATATGAGCAGCTACTGAACTATCTACTCCTCCACTCATTAGCATTAAAGCTCTACGACCCATTTTTTTCATCACCACTTCCTAACTTAGAAATTTCTTTACCATATCTTATTATGTCTTGCAGAGTCATTTTATCAAGTTCAAGCATCATAACATTATGAACCCTTTTCCATACAAATTCAACAGCACAATCAATTTCAACTCTACATTCACCGCTAACACAATCATACGATTGTAAAGGCTTATCTAAAACATTTACAATTTCACTTAATCTTAAATCTTTTGGATCTTTTAGCAAAACATATCCACCATATCTTCCTCTTATTGATTTTAAAATTCCAGCATCTCTTAATTCAGAAAATATTTTTTCTAAAAAATCACGTGGTATTTGTTGTCTTTTTGAAAGTTCAGCAATTGACACTTTTTTTATACCTTCTTTATTCAAGAGCGCTAATTCAAACAAAGCTCTTAAAGCATAAGAACTTTTTACAGTCAAGGCCATGTTTCATCCCTCCTAAATCTTTCCAACGACATATATCGTTACATCAGATGTTTTTTGAGCTTTTCTGACATCATTTACATATATATCAATTTTATTACCTTTTATTTTCCCACCAGTATCTTCAACTACAAAAAAACCATTATTTGGCATATCTTTTAGTTCTGGTATATAAACAACAGTTCCAAGGGGTAATTCTTCTGGATCTGCTGCTATAGTTCTCCAATTTTCAGGTTTTTTACCAGATCTTGTTAAACGAAAAGTTGGAGAATATACTAATTTATCATCCCATTCTGTATAGTATGTCGCTTTATAATCTCCTCTTATTCTAAAAAATAATTTTAAAGGATCTTTAGGTTCACCTGATTTCCAAAGTTCAAGCATAACAAGTGAATCTTTTTTTACTAGTCCCAAAGAAGTTTCGTTATCTACCCAAACCCCTTCTTTTACATATATGGTACTTATATTTCTAACTACGCTGACTATAGAACTACCATGATCTATTTTAACATACCAATTTCCATTACTTGATGAACCTGTTTCTACTACTTTTCCAGGTAAAATAGGATAAATTCTTTCATCTTTAATTGGTTTTATACCTATACCAGGAGATATGCTCATAGAATTTCTATCTCCAAATTTAACAGCAATTCTTTCAAAAGCAGACTGATTAGTAGCTTTTAAAGGCCAATTAATATATTTTTCTATATTTCCAATAGGTATTATAAGTTCTTGACCTACTTTTAAATATGCAGCATTTATTAAATTATTTGCTTTAGCGATTAAATCAACACCATTACTTCCAAGTCCAAAAGCTTTAGCTATTTGACTTAAAGTATCCCCTGATTTAACTTTATATACTATTTCATCAGTATTTTCAAATATACTTTTAAACTCTTCATCTCCCAATGTATAAATAGCTGCATTTATTCTTTTCTCTAAATCATCTATTTTCGTTTTATATTTCTCATCTAAATTAGATGGAGGTGAAGATAATGCTTTATCAAAATTATTAGTTAAAATTTCTACATTATTATCAACTTTATTAAGCTTATCTTCTAATTCTTTTACTTTTATAATCGTATCACTTTGAGATTTATAATAAAACTTAGATACAGCTTGTTCGGTTTTAATTTCGATTATTTTATCTATATCTTTATTTAAATCTACATTTTTTAACTCTTTTTGTATTAAATTTTTAAAATCATCAGAGTTAACAAAATTTCCATTCATATCTTTATTAGAATTCTCTAATTTTGATACCCTATCATTAATATTTTGAAGGCTATCTAAAATAAAAATATTATCATCATTATTAAATAAACTCGTATAATTTTTTTCTAAATCAGTTATTTTCTTTTCTAAATCAGTTATTTTAGAAAAAACTTGAGAAGGATTTTCAGATGTTCCACCACTTTCAAGATTAGTCATAGACTTTTCTATATTTTCTACTCTATCATCTAAAGCTAAAAGTTTTTCAACATCTTTCGCCTCTTCACCATCAATTATTAAACCTTCTATTAAATTTAATCTTTTAGAAATTCCAGAAAATTGTGATTTAAGATCGCTTATTACATTATAATCATAACTGCTTTTTCTTTTATTCTGATAAAATTCATCCGATAATTTGTTAAGATCTTCTTCCAACCTTGTTAATTGAATTTCTAATGATTTCAATGTACTTTTTATTTCTGTGAGTTCTTCATTCGGTAATTTATTTTGTTCATCGGCACTTTGAAAAGAACAACTCGATAAAAACAAACTCAATACTATAATTAATAAAAAATAAATTTTTTTCACTCTAATTCACCTCTTAAATCTTTTGCAGCTCTTATGTATGGACTCTTACTATCCTTAAACATTCTAAAAAGTTTATCTAAATATTTAGCAGCATTTTTTTTATCTCCCAATCTATAATAAATATACCCTGTATAAAAAAGTGAAAAAATAGTGTCTCTATTGTCAAGAGCCTTTTCAAAATAATTAAGAGTTATTTTTAATACATCATTTAATATCTTAAGCTCTCTTCCTTCATCTCCATCATCTCTATATTGCCAAGAAAGTTTTAATAGTAACCTTCCAACTTCAAAAGGAAGGTCTAAAATCGAATATATTTCAGAAGCTAAAACTATTTGTTGTTTATAAAAATTATTAGATTTATCTTCATAGTTATTTACTTCAAAAAAATCATCCTTATAGAGTTTACTCAAAAAATCTTTTATTTTAGAATAATTTCTATCATTTATAAACTTATGAATATCCTTAACATCTTTTTCATTAAAAGTAAAGAAGCAATTTGGACAAGTTATTATACTATGTTTTAATGGATTTGGTCCATTATAATTAGGTTTTAAATCTTTATCATAACTTTTAACAGAAATAGCTGCAGTAGATACCTTTGAATACATAAAAGTATTTTTACAAACTGGACATTCAGTAGTGTCCTTCCAATAATCCATATTATTCTTCAACCCCTAATAAAGCATTTACATAATTTTTTGGTTCAAACATTTGAAGATCATCTTCACGTTCACCAACACCTATCATTTTAATTGGTATATTTAATTGATTATTTATAGAAAAAGCTATACCACCTTTTGCTGTACCATCTAATTTAGTAACTACAACACTCGTAATATCCACAGCTTCTTTAAAAGCTAAAGCTTGTTGGATACCATTTTGACCAGTAGTACCGTCTAAAACTAAAATAGTTTCATCTGATCCTCCTGGTATTTCTTTTTCTATAACTCTTTTAATTTTTTTTAATTCTTCCATTAAATTTGATTTTGTATGAAGACGTCCAGCTGTATCAATTATTACCACATCTTTATTTTTAGCTTTTGCATGTGCAAGAGAATCATAAACAACCGCTGCAGCATCAGAACCATGTTCATGAGCTATAACAGTTGCCCCTACTTTATTCCCCCAATGTTTAAGTTGTTCAATAGCTGCCGCTCTAAATGTATCAGCTGCCGCTAATACAACAGATTTTCCAGCTGAAACATATTTTTTTGAAATTTTTGCTATAGTAGTAGTTTTTCCACTGCCATTAACACCCACAACAAATATAACATAAGGTTTCTTATTTGGATTTTCTTCAAAATTTTCTTTTTCAAGATTTTCAGTCATTATATCTCTTAACAATATTAAAGGATCTTCAACTTCGTCTTTCTTATATCTTATTTTAAGTTCTGTTAATATTTTATTTGCTGTTTCATATCCCATATCAGACATTATAAGTATTTCTTCGAGTTCTTCTAAAACTTCATCATCTAAAGTTCTGCCAGCAAATAAAGTTTTAATTCCGCCAAAGAAATTATCTCTCGCTTTAGAAAGACCTTCTTTTAATTTATCAAAAAAACCCATTAAAAGGTTCACCTCCAAATTATTTTTTTATTCTTGAAAATTATAACACTTTTTGTTTAAAATATAAAGTAAAATAAGGCCTCAAGGCCTTATTTTAAAAATTTCTGGTAAGTTTTTAATTTCATAAAAATTATCAACAACAATATCACAATTATTAATTATATCAAAACCTTCAAACTTAAAGTTTATCGGAACACAACCTTTTCGATTCTCAAGATTAACAATGATATAGTATTTTTCATCTTTTGATTTCCATTCAATTAAATAAACACCTTCTACTATACTATGAATATTGAAAATATCACATTTTTCTTTTATATCTTTGATTATTTTTATCATTTTTTTAAAATAACTTAAAAATTCATAATCTCCCTCTTCCCATCTTATTGAATTTTTATCAAATAATTTTAAACTTTTTTTTGACATTATTTCTTGCCCCGAAAAAATCAAAGAAGGGCCAGGTAATAAACAATAAAAAATAGTCCAATTCTTTACAATATTTTTACCACTAAAAATCGAACAAATTCTACAAGTATCATGATTTTCTAAAAATCTTAATTTAAGAGTTTTTGAAGGATAAATAGCTTTTTGAACATTTAAATGATTGATATAATATGAAAAATTTATTAATCCTTTAAAATAGTCTTCTATATATTCAAAACCATCATAATCATAGGTAACATCAAAAACTTTAGAAAGTTCTATATCAGAATAAACTTCAATATTTCTATCCCTAAACATTCTTAAATCTTTCATTCTAAATGTTTCAGCAATCCAGATAATATTTTTTTTAGAATTTATAATCGATCTTGCTTTTTTCCAAAAAGTAATGGGTATTAAACCAGCTGTATCACATCTAAAACCATCTACCCCATTATCTACCCAAAACTCAAGATTTTTGATAAGATATTCTATGAGATCAGAATTAGAAAAATCAAGTTCTACAATATCATACCAATTTTCTATTTTTCTCTTTGGATTTCCTTTTTCATCCGTCAAAAACCATTCAGGATGTTCTTCATATAAAATCGAATCTAAAGAAGTATGATGAAACACTATATCTATAAAAACTTTCATTTCTAATTCATGAGCTTTATTTAAAATTTTTTTGAACTGACTCATTCCACCATATTCTGGACTAACACTATAATAATCTCTTATTGAATAAGGACTTCCAAAAGTTCCTTTTCTATTTTTTTTACCAACTGGATATATTGGCATAAAAGAAATTATATCAACTCCCAATTTCTTTATTCTTTCAAGATCATAATAAATATCATTAAAAGTTCCAGGATTAGAATGATTTCTAACGAAAATTTCATATATTATAGAATTTTTTAAATTATCATATGATTTATTCATTTATAACCTCCTTCAAATACTAATTTAATGATACTATATTATTATTTCTCATTCATTATTTATTATAAAAAAATTGTTAATATAAACACAATGATTATAATTTTAAAAAAATTATAATTAAAATAATTATTTTTATAAAAAATAGAAAAAAACTAAAAAATTTTAAAACAATACTTGACTTTTTTAATTTTTTAAATTATAATTTTATTATGGAGGTGAGAAAATGTATAAAAGGAGACTAACGACTTGTCCCGTGTGCAATGGCCCATTAAAAATAGTAAAATACAGATGTGAAAAATGCGATACAGAAATAACAGGAAGTTTTGAAATCGAAGAATTCACACAATTATCAGATGAACAATTGATATTTTTAAAGATCTTTATAAAATCAAGAGGAAATTTATCTGAACTTCAAAAAGAATTAAATATATCTTATCCAACTGCAAAAGCAAGACTTGAAGAATTAATAAAAGCTTTAGGTTATTCCTCAGAAAATGATAATAGGAAAAAAACTTTAGAAATTCTTGAAAAAATTGAAAAAGGTGAAATAACTCCAGAAGAAGCTAAACAAATATTAAAAAAATATAGGGGGGAATAAAAATGAAGGAAGATATAAAAAAAATACTTTCTATGTTTAGAGATGAAAAGCTTACAATAGATGAAGCTACTGATTTATTAGAAACTCTTATAGAACCGAACTTTAATTCAGGAAATAACTATACAAAAAAATATCTAAGACTGATTATAAAATCCCCTGGGAAAGATGAAGTTTCTTTAAAATTACCAATTTCAATGATAAAATTGATGAAACGTATAATACCTAAAAATCTAAAAAATAACGGGTTTGATAGTGAAGAAGCTGCAAATATAACAAAAGATATATTCGAATCGATTGACAAAATGGATGACGAGAAAACTACTATAAACACTGAAGATGGGACAGAAATTATCTTTAATTTAGAATAAAAAATAATGGGGGGATTATAATGGAACAAGAACTAATTTTAAAAAATTATGAAAAAATAGTACTAAGTATAAAACACAAAGGTGCTGATATAACAATAAAATCTTCAAATGATATAAATAAAATTGTTTTTGAATCAGGAGACAATGTGTTATATGATATTCAAGAATTTGGTAATGAATTATTTTTAGAATTTTCTAATGAAAAAAGAAATGGAAATATTATAGATAGAATATTTGATTTTGGGTTTAATTCAACAATTGATATAACTTTATTTATAAATGAAAATGTAAAATCTCTTGAAATTGAGGCAACTGCTGGTGATTTAAATGTTAAAGATATAAAAATCAAAAATTTAAAAACTAAATTAATTGCTGGCGATATGATAATATCTGGATTAAATCTTGAACAATTGAATTGTAATTTAACTACAGGCGATTTATCTGTAAAAGATAGTGAGATCAAAGATGCTTATTTAAAAATGACCACTGGAGATACTTCATTAAATAATACAAAAATAAATAAAATAATGGCTTCACTTGTAACTGGTGATCTTAAAATAGATTATTTAACAAAAAATTTTAAAGAAAGTGAAATCAAAGTAATAACTGGTGATGCAACAATAAGTGTAGAAGGAGAAACTCCTATAAATCTAAAAAAATCTATATCTATGGCGTCTTCACTAAAATCAAATATAACTTTGAACAATGATTATGGGATTAATAGAAATTTAAAAATAAAAATAATTACTGGAGACGTAAGAATAAAACAGAAAAAATTATCGAATTCAAATTCTGATTTTATAAATTCTAATTCAGAAGAAGATTTGTCTGTAGAAAATGAAATACAAAATATAAATATGTTGACTCAAGAAGAACAAAAAATTATTGAATTACTAAAATCTGAAAAGATAAGCAAAACTTTCGCAATCGAACTTCTTGAACAATTAGGTTACAAAGAAGAAGAAGCTAAAAAGTTTTTGGACGATAGGGGGGTACAAAAATGAAAAAGATTTCCTTGATTTTAATAACGATAGGAATTCTTATTTTTCTAACGGTATTTTTTGATTTTCAATTTACAATTTGGAGATTATTCGAATTGATAATATCCTTAATGCTAATAATTAGCGGATTAATTCCTAAAACATTCTCAAAAATTCATATAAATGGAATAAATGTTTCGAATATATCTGAAGAAGAAAAAATTGAGATTGAAGAAGAATTAAGAAATGCTCGTGAAGATTTAGAAGATTCTGAAATACCTTCAATGGCTAAAAATATTTCTAAAAAATCTATAAACTATGTTGAAAAAAAAGTATTTAAAAAAACTCATATAAAATCTTTAGTAAAAAAAATAATATTTGGTTTAACATCTGGTACAATACTTTTCTTTGATTCATTAAATTTATTCAATCTAAAATTTAATTTTTGGGAATTTATTCTTGTTATAATAGGCTCTTACCTGTTAGCAACTGGAATATCCTCTTTTATTCCAGAAAGGAGTGAAATCAAGTGATAAGTGGAATAATTTCTATCCTAATAGGCGGAATAATATTATTAGGAATTGTATTCAAATTAACCATATCTTTTAATGTAATAATAGAATTAATAATAGGTATAAGTCTTATAGTATCAGGTATGAGAATTTTCAAAAAAATCAAAGGAGAATATATAGGAAGTTTATTATTTGGTCTTATACTCGTAATGGATGCTTTTAAATTATTTCCAGAAAAATTAAAATTTTGGCCAATAGTATTATTAATGATAGCTTCATATTTTATAGGTTATGGATTGGCAAATATATTATCAAGCGGAAAATTTTTATTCAAATCCAAAAAACACCATGAAATAGAAAAAAACATTATGGAATTTTCTGATAATAACACAAATGAATTAAAAAAAATATCTTTTGATGTAGATTGGACAAAATTTAATTTAAATTCAAATAATCAAGACCAACTTTTTAAATTAAAAAGTGAAATAAATAAAGATATATTTAGATCTAATATGGATTTCAAAGAAGATGAATCTGCCTTAAAATTAAAAAATAAATTGAAAGTATCAAACATAAAAATACCAGAAAAAGCTTTTATGAATTTAAAGATAAAAAAACAAAAAGAATATGAAATCAAATCAAATGTATCAGTATCTGAAATATTCTTTGATTTAAGAGATATTTATTTGAAAAATATGAAATTAAAATCTACTGCATCAAAAATAATAATAATTCCATCTGAATTTACTGATTCTATAATTGATTTGGATTTAGAAATAACCTCATTAACCGTAAAACTACCAAAAAAAGTTGGATTGGTATTAAACCATATAGGAGAATTAAACTTAAAAAATTTTGAAGGATTATTTCAAAGAGATGATGGTTCATATATTTCAAGTAATTATTCAGATGCAAATCAAATAGTCTATTTAAACATATCTTCAGAAATGTCAAGATTAGGAGTACAAATAATATAAAAAGTCGGTAAACCGACTTTTTATATTTTTTTATATTATTTAAATATCTAAATATTTAATTTTATTATTAATTCTTTTTTGAATATTTTTTATATCATCAATATCTGCAAACTTAACCTTTCTATCCCAAAGAGTTATGTTTCCTCCAACAATAGCTCCCCAAACTTCAATCTCAGTTCCAAGTCTAAAAGAAAGTTCTGTAAAAGGTGTTTTTGTATTGAATAAAAATTCTCCTGATCTACAATTCAATATTGTAAGATCTGCTTCTTGTCCAGAACTTACTTTACCCATTTGCATAGAAAATTCGTCTGAAACAAAAGAATAGTTGTTCATAAAAATAGTTCTCTCAACTTCAGAATATAAAATTCTTTGTTTAGCTTTATTATGAAATTTTTCTGTTATTAAAAGTGTTTTAGCCTCATTAAATAATGAATAATCTATTATACCAGTACCAATAGAAACTTTCATCCCCCTACCAAGCATATCAAGAAGATTAGGGGTATAATTTATTTCCATGAGTTCTGTTCTAACACTTTTTATGAGTCTAACTCCTTTAGATGCAAAAAAATCCATTATCTGATTGGTTATATTACCAGCAAATATAATATCTACTTTTTTAGATAAAATATTTTGTTCTTTCATAACACTTACAAGTTGTTTACCATGTTTAAGCATACAATATCTTTCTTCTTGTTGGAAATCAACAATAGCAATTCTCAATCTTTTCCCCATTTTTATGAATTCCTTCAAAAACTCATAATCTTCACTTTCTAAACCCCAAACGCCTAAAATAGTTATAGAAGAAATATCTTTATCTTTTAAAAGTTTTTCTCTGACTTGACGTGGTATACCATTTTCAGTTAAAAAAATTGGAGAAGGTTTTATTTTAACTCCTATTTGATCACCAATTTCTTTTACTCTTGAAATTTTTTCAGAATATGGAATTGATATAATAGAAGTAGTTATGCCATTTATAAGAGATTTATAAGCGCCAAGTTTGACTATATCTTCAAAAAGATTTTTATCTTCAACTAAATTTTGAGCATATCCAACTATTTTAGAAAATTTTTCATATGGTGGTAAATCTGAATTTTTTGACTTATTTATCAAAGATAATTCATTGATATAAAAACTTGTATATGGATTTGAAAGTCCTGGAAGAACTATTTTCCCTTCCATATCTTTAATATCATCTTCAACTTCAACGTATTTATCTATGATATCTTGAGCATTTCCAAAATCAACAATTCTGCCATCTTTTATAAATATAGCACCATTTTCAATAACTTCTCCTATATTACCCGTTAATATAGTACAATTTTTTAATATCATCATGCCACCTCCACTTTTCATCTTTTAAAATAAATTTTTGAATAAAACTTGAAAAGTTCAGGTAATTTCTTGAACCTTTTTGGTTCAACAATCATCCTATATAACCACTCTGCTCCTATCTTCTGATAAAAAACAGGGGCTCTTTTCATTTCACCAGAAAAAACATCGATACTACCACCAACACCCATAAAAAATTTACAATTAATATTATCTATATTTCTTAAAATAAAATCTTCTTGTTTCGGTATACCCATTCCCACAAAAAGAACATCTGCTTTACTTTCATTAATTTTATCAACTATATTTTTTTCTCGAGTTTGATCAAAAAATCCATCACTATAACCTGAAACTTTTACTCCAAACTCTTCTTCAATTTTTTCTGTTGCTTTAAAGACATAATTTTCTTTCGATCCAAGTAAAAAAATCCGCAATTTATTTTTTGAAGAATAATCACAAATTTCTTTCATTGTATCGATACCTGTACATCTCTCTGAAAAAACACCTCTTTTTCTCAAATATTTTACAATGCCTATACCATCGGGAATAGAATAATTAGCTTTTTTTATAGCTTGTTTATAAGTTTCATTGTTTAAATATTCCATATACATCAAAGCATTAAGAGTAATTATCCAAGTTTTTTCATTATTATTAATACTCTCTTTGATGATTTTAATTATTTCATCTCTATTACCAGTCAACATATCTATTCCATCAAGATTGTAAACAAAAGACATAAGTATACTTCACCTCAAGAATTTTTATATTTAATCTTTAATATTAAATTATAGTAATTTTTATTATCACTTAATATTTTAACATTTTTCACCTCAATTATACATTATAATTAAATAAATTTAAAGTAAAATCTAATTCATGTAAAGATTATATAATTATTTTAAAATATAAAAGTATTATATAAAATAACAAAAAAGCCTTTATAATATCCATACAGATTATAAATTAAAATTAATTTTGACTTAATTTTAACAAAATTAAAGCATTTACAATGTATAATAATAAAAGCAAGTTAAATCAATAAATAAAATGGAGGTTGTATTAGATGGAGAAACAGCTTTTATCCGAAGTGAAAAATATTAAAAGATACCTCGTAAAGTTCACAAAAGATGAACTTGAAAAGGCAGAAAAAGATATAGTAAAAGAAGTTAATCAACACTATAAATTTGAAGGTTTTAGAAAAGGAAAAGCGCCAAAAGGAATCGTTAAAATGAGATTGGGAGACAATTTTAATATTTGGGTTAATGATCTTTTACAAGACCAAGCAATAACTGACTTTGAAAAAGAAGAACAATTATTATTCCCACCAATAGTCGATTCAAAAGCAAATGATGAAGGAAATATAGAACTTGAATTAGTACTTCATACATACCCTGAAATAACATCAGCAAAATTTGAAGATATAACAGTTGAAGTCCCAAAAACAGAAGGTGTTGTTGAAAAATATGTTGAAAATAAATTAAAAGAATTATTAGAAGAAAATGCTGTATTAGAACCAAAAGAAGGCAAAGCAGAATACAACGATTATGTGAGAGTAACTTATACTGTAATAAATCATGAAGGAAAAACTATACAAGAAAATAAAGAGTCTGAATATGTATTATATGAAGATGATAAGAGACCTATAGTTGAAAATGTAATCGGAAAAGAAAAAGGCGATGTCGTTGAATATGAAAGAGACTTTGATGACAAAAATTATAAATATACCGTAAAAGTAGAAGAAGTTTATACAAGAACTATTCCTGAATTAACAGAAGAATTTATAAAAGAATTAGATACAGAAATAGAATCTTTAAATGAGTTAAAAGAAAAATTATCTGAAGAAGGTAAAGAAATGTACAGTGGCTGGAATAAAGATTATATAAAAAATTACATAATCGGAGAAATTCCAGAACATGTTGAGGTTGAAATTGCCGAAGAAACTATTGAAGAATATATAACTAAATATGTAGAAAATCTTAAAAAAGATGGTAAATTTGAAAAAGAATTAGAAGAAAATGATAATGATGAATCGAAAGTTAGAGAAAATGCTAAAACTTCATCATTAAAATGGATAAAAGAATTAGTTGTTGTTGATAAATTAGCTAAAGAAAATGAAATAGAAGTTTCTGATGAAGAGTTGACTAATGCAATTAAAAATATAGCTACTATGTGGCAAATGCCTTTTGATAGAGCAAAGCAAGTAATATACTCTAATGAAAAATTATTAAATGAAGTAGTATGGGACACATTAAAATCAAAAGTTGTTGAAAAAATTCAAGACAAAGTAACAATAAAAGAAGTAGACTCTGATAAATTAGAAAACAAAGAAGATTAATAAAGAGGGGCTTAAAAGCCTCTCTTTTATTTAAATCATTTTGATACACAAATGCAACATTAATTCTCTGGACAAAACTCTTTTTTTTTGATAGAATAGAATCCGGAAATGGAGATGGGGACGTGGTGAAGTTGGTTATCATGCCGGTCTGTCACACCGGTGGCCGCGAGTTCGAATCTCGTCGTCCCCGCCAACTCTTACTCCTCATAAAGAGGAGTTTTTACTATGGGGCAACGTAGCCAAGTGGCCTAAGGCGGCGGTCTGCAAAATCGCTATTCGGGGGTTCAAATCCCTTCGTTGCCTCCATTATTCATTCACTAGTACATAAGATGCAAAAAAAGAAGCTTATTAGCTTCTTTTTTTATTTTATTCTATAATTTTTATATCCTTTATAATCAATTTTTATTATTTTTTCATCGATATCTAATTTATCTAATATTTCTTGAGGTTTTTCATTTTTTCTTTCTATTAAAAAGCTTTTTATTTCAAATTGATTCATAGGATGTCTTTTTATTATTGAAATAATAGCTTCTAAATCATCTATTTCTTCACTGTAAAAACCTTCTGAAGCAAGACTTTCCATAGAAATTCCATCAAGTTCATTAACAGCAAAGTTTATGTTCTCTTCATCTGGAATTTGAACCCATTCTTCTGCTGGTGGTCTCACAGGTACATTTATATATACTTTATCATATTTTATTTTTTCTAATATTTTTTTAAATTCCAATATACTATTTTTATCATCATTTATATTTTTTATTAACATTATTTCAATCCATATTTGTCCATCAAAATTCTTTGAAAATTTTTCTAATCCGAGAACAGAATCTTCAAAAATTATTTTTCCATAAGGCCTATTTATTTTTCTAAGCATTTCTTGATTATAAGAGTCTAAAGATGGTAATAATATATCTATATCTTTTATTTTTTCTCTTATATTTTTATCACTCAACAATGCTCCATTAGTTATAAGAGCTATAGGCTTTTTTGTGATTTTTTTTAATTCTGATATTAAATCGTCTATATTAGAATATAAGAGTGGTTCTCCTTCTCCAACTAAAGTTAAAACATCAAAATTAAAACCATTTCTCAAATAATCTTTAACTTCATTGACTATTTCTTTTGAGTCATAAAAATTTTTAATTTCATTTGTCATAGAAGTTGTTCTACCCAATTGACAATAAACACATGAATAATTACAATGTCCTTTAGGTATTGGGCTAACACCTAAAGAAAGACCCATTCGTCTTGAAGGAACCGGCCCAAATATATATTTATATTTATTCAAAACAAACACCTCTTTTAAATATATATAATCAATATCATAATTACATTATGATATTGATTTATTTAAAGTATAGACTCCATAAAGTTTTCTTCATCTGGAAGCATATAATTTTTTATATTTGAATTTTCATCTATCTTTGCTTCTATAATATTTTTCTTACATGTCATTATTGTCGTTACTCCAGGGCCATGTCCCATTTTTATACAATCAGAATGTACTATAACTCCTATAGAAACAGCATTTTTTAGATATCCTCTACCAAAAGTATTATCACAATCTTCTAGAAGAACTATATCTCCAAATTTTAAATTTTCAAGTCCATATTCTTTTATTGCATTTTCATCTGCAGTCATTATATCATAATCTCCTGAATAAGCTGATGCAGAACCTATACCAGAGCCCATTAAATATGGCGGTACTTTTG
Source organism: Oceanotoga teriensis (assembly GCF_003148465.1). Classification (NCBI taxonomy): domain Bacteria; kingdom Thermotogati; phylum Thermotogota; class Thermotogae; order Petrotogales; family Petrotogaceae; genus Oceanotoga; species Oceanotoga teriensis. The sequence continues at coordinate 72,799 of NZ_QGGI01000002.1, read as the reverse complement.
CTACTACTGGAAATATTAATTTTCCATCTTTTTCTTCTATTGGTATTCTTTCAAAAAGATTTGGATCTATATTCATAACTTTTATATCAGGATAATCGATTAAACTTAAGCCTTGTCCATAAGCTTTTATGAGTATTTTATCATCTATAGCCATGTTTTCCATATCTTTTAAAGGAAAGTCTATGAGCACATGTTCTATTCCTCCATGTGTACCTGTAACAAATCCTTTTGCACCTTTAGCTTCTCCAGTAACAACAATGGCTTCATTACCTATACAAGAAAGAGTCATTAAAGCATCTGATTCCGCTTTTATTTCATTTCTTATAGAAACTCCCGGTTCTATATGATCTCCAGCAAGTCCAAATACACTGTCTCCAATCTTAACATTATAAGTTATTCCTCCGGTTGCTGGTATTATATTAGGTATACCTTCATGACTTATTTTATAAGCGCCTCCCAATGGATGATGAATTTTACCTTGAACAGATACTTTAACCACTTTATTTTTATTATTGGTTAACATCTTTTGACCTCCTTGATTAATTTAGTATATAATAATTATAACACTATGAATAATTAATACAATATTTTGGAGTGATTTTATGAAAGAGAAATTCTTAATTGGAGAAGTATCTAAATTATTCAATATATCAAAACAAACTTTAAGATATTATGATTCTATAGATCTTTTAAAACCTAATATAATTGATAAAAACACAAATTATAGATATTATACAATAGACCAATTTGAAAAATTAAATACTATAATTTATTTAAAAATTTTAGGTTTTTCGCTAAAAAAAATAAAAAATTATCTCGATAATAGAAGAATTGATAATGCCATTAAACTTTTAGAAGATCAAAAGAATATTATTGATGAAAAAATAAATAATTTGAATCTAATTAAATCCCGTATAGATAAAAAAATAAAATATATTTCTAATGTATATAACACTCAAAATAAAGATATAATAACTTTAAAACTTATAAACAAAAGAAACATTGTATCTATAGATTTAAGAGATACTGAAAATGAATTCGAAGTTGAAATGATTTTAAGCAAAGTTAGAAATTCGCTAAGTTCGAATATTTTTATTTCAAGTTCTCAAATGGGAGTTATAATAGCAAAAGAAAATATTATAAATAATGTTTTTAATAAATTCAAATCTATTTATTTCATAATTGATGATGATATAAAAATAAATAAAGAAATCAAAACTATTGAAGAAAATTATTTCGTAACTACTTTTCATAAAGGCCCTTATTTTGAAACTCATAAAACTTATAAAAAATTAAAAGATTATATTAAAAAAAATAATTTAATCATAAATGGTGATGCTATGGAAATATCTCATATAGATTCTTTTATTGAAGGTAAAGAAAAATATTATATAACAGAAATTCAAATACCAGTAAAATAGAGGAGGATAAAATGAAAATTTTGAATGATAAGTTTAATTTTGCAAATCTACCAACTAAGATAGAATTATTATCGAGATTCTCTGAATTAGTTGGTAAAAATATTTATTTTAAAAGAGATGATCAAACAGGAACTGAATTCAGTGGAAACAAAGTAAGAAAACTTGAGTATCTTATAAAATTTGCAATAGATAAAGGTTATGATTCTTTAATAACTTGTGGAGGAATTCAATCTAATCATGCAAGAGCCACTGCAGCGATTGCTGCAAGAATAGGTTTAAAATGTCATTTGGTGTTGAGAGGTGACGAAAATAGTTCTTTAGATGGAAATCTACTTTTAGATAATCTATTCGATGCCGATATAAAATTTATTAATTCTGAAGAATATTCTCATTCAAGAAATGAAATAATGGAAAATATAACACTCAAATTAAAGAATAAAGGCGAAAAATGTTTTATAATACCTGAAGGTGCTTCTGAAAAAATAGGAAATTTAGGATATATAAATTGTTTATTTGAAATAGTTGAACAAGAGAAAAATATGAATATACAATTTGATAATATAATCACTGCTGTTGGTTCTGGAGGAACTTATAGTGGTCTCTATTTAGGGCATAAAATAAAAGGTATAAAAAATAGAGTTATTGGTATAAATGTTTGTAATAATAGAGAATATTTTTTAAACAAAATTTATGATATTTCTAATCAAACAAAAGAATATTTTGATTTAGATTTAACTTTAAAAAGAGAAGATATAAATATTATAGATGGTTATGTTGGAAAAGGATATGCATTATCTTCTGAATATGAAATTGATTTCATAAAAAAAATCTCTAAACTAGAAGGCATAGTACTTGATCCTGTTTATACAGTAAAAGCAATGTATGGACTTTATAAGGAAATAAAAAAAGGAACCTTTAAAAATTCTAAAAATATACTTTTTATAAATACTGGAGGTCTTTTTGGAATTTTTCCACAAAAAGATTTATTTTAATATTTAACTGAGTAAAAACTCAGTTAAATATTATACTGATCAACATTGGAACTGATAATGTTATCAAAACTCCTTGGCCAAACCCTATTAAAGTACTTTCTTTATCAGTATTTTTAGATATAATACCAAGCATAGTATCCATAGATGTAGCCCCAGCAATTGATATAGAACCAAGGTATGTAAAGTTAGATATTATAGGTATCAATAAAATTGATAGAATCTCTCTTATTACATTCGATGTAAAAGATATTGCTCCTAAAACTGGAGAATATAAATTACTTATCATAACTCCCGACAATGAATACCATCCTAGTCCTGAAGAAGCTCCAAGAGCTTCTTTAAAGCTAAGACTTGTAAATAATGATACCATAGATCCAAATATTAATGTACCACCAATAGTTAAAATAGTTTGTATTATAATAACTTTCAAATTTATTTTTATTTTTTTTAATATTCCCTCTTCAGAACCTATATCAATTCCAACTGAAAATACTAAGAACATTAATAAAATTGTGATTAAATTATCAGGTATAATTATATTAAAATTATATCCACAAATAATACCTAAAGAAATGGCAATTAATAAAAGAATCATTTTTTTATCCCCTTATTACGAAATTTATCATATATTCCGGTAAATAAGACACTTCCAAATATACTAAATACCGCTATAAAAAAAGCTAAAATTCCTATATTAGAAAGTTGAGATATGAGTTCCGAATCATTTCCTATTTCATAACCCATGAAAAAAAGTAATAATAAAGTTATAAATGTAACCGGTTTTAACTTCTTTAAAAAAAGAAATTTTTTGTTTATTCCTAAAATCAAACCCACTACAAAAGCTATAAGTATATATTTTAACAATGTAATCCCTCCATATAATTAATAAACAATATTATTCTATCACATAAATTTTTGATTTATAATTTATCATAAAAAGGGGAGAGAAATTTTGAATGAAAACTTAACTTCTCAAATAAATCTTTTAGAAAAATATATAATAGAAAATATGAAAAAAGAAGATATTCCAGGAATTTCTTATGCAATAATTTTTAATGATGAGGTTGTTTTTGCTAATAGTTATGGCTATTCTGATAAGGAAAATAAAATAAAAACTACTTTAGATACTATATTTCCGATATTTTCTATCACAAAACTTTTTACTGCAATAATGTGTATGCAAATAAATGAAAAAAATATAATAAATATTGATGATCCAATAAAAAAATATTTAAATGATTTAAATTTAAATCATTTTTTTAAAGATAAAAATCCTTTAAATATTACTTTCAGACATTTAATATCACATACTTCAGGATTACCAAGAGAAGCACCATTGAATTATTGGATAAGCAATAAATTTCCAAGTACAAAAGAAGTTTTGAATAGTATTAATAATATTGAATTAAATTTTAAACCAGGAACTAATTATCATTATTCTAATTTAGGAATAGTTTTATTGGCCAGTATTCTAGAAAAAGTCATAAACATGAACTATGAAGATTATATAGTTCAAGAAATTCTTATACCTCTAAAAATGTTTAATTCTGGATTTGATTTAAAAAAATTAAATAATAATTCTTCTATCTCTAAAATATATACAGAATTAAATTTTGATTCTTTACCAAATATGAATGCATTTAAAAGAAGTGGAGGACTTTATTCAAACATAAAAGATTTATCAAAATTTTTATCTCTTCAATTTAAATACGATTCTAATCAAAATGAAATATTAAATTCAAATACTATTTTTCAAATGCATAAGCCACAATTTATATTAGAAGATTGGAGTGGTGGAATGGGCTTAGGTTGGGCCTTAAATAAAATAAAAAATTATTCTACAATTAGACATTCTGGAGGATTATTAAATGGTGTGAGTTCTAATATTACGGCAATTCCAAAATTAAAATTTGGAACTATAATATTAACAAACAAAGATACACAATATCTTGTAGAAGATTTGGCTTATAAATCTATAGAATATTTAATACCTTTTTTTGAAGAAATTAAGGTTAATAATAATAATAAAATTATTTCTCTTAACTTATATGAAGGTTTTTATAAATTTGATTATTTTCCTAATAATTATAAATTTGAAATCAAAGCACTAAATAATACTCTATTAGCTTTTTTTCCAGATGCTGGCCCCTTAAAAAAATTAAATCCAGTAAAATTTATTCCATTGGGTAATGATCATTTTTTAATGAAAAATTGGTTTTTACCTTTTTTCGAAGATGAGCTTTGTTATTTTAAAAAAGATTATTCTGGAAATATTATCGGTATTTATATCAGTGGTTTTTATTCACCAAAATTAAAATGAAGAAGAGAAAAACTCTTCTTCATTTTAATATAAATTGGATATTTTTTTAAAAAAACTATCAATATCATTATTTTCATATACTTCTAATTTCTTTTCTGGCACATAAAAAAAAGATATATCTCCTTTATTTACAATTATTATTTTGCCACCTGCATATGATGGAAGAAAAGCAGCTGGAGTCACTGTTAATGAAGAACCTAAAATTATTAGAAGATCTGAATCTTGTACTTGTTTTTGACATTGATCAAGAGATTTAACCATTTCTCCAAAAAATACTATATCTGGTTTTATAACTCCTCCACAATCACATTTAGGTATATCTTCTGATTTTAATTTTTCTTTTAACACTTCATATGAAAAAAATTTATGACATTCAATACAATAATTATTTATAACTCCGCCATGAATTTCTAAAACTTTTTCTGAACCAGCTTTTTGATGTAATGAATCTATATTTTGAGTTATTATAGATTTTATTTTTCCTTCTTTCTCCAATTTTAATAAAAATTCATGTGTAAAAGTTGGTACTGCATTCTCTATAGTTTTTAAAAATTCTCTATGAAATTTATAAAATAAATGAGGGTCTTTTTTAAAATATTCAAAATCAAAAATTCTCTCTGGATAATCTATATCAGCTCTTGTATATATTCCATTAGGCCCTCTAAAGTCAGCAATACCAGCATTTGTAGACATACCCGCACCACTCAATACAGTTATATTTTTTGAATTTTTCAATAAATATACTGTTTTCTCTAAATTATTCATATTTATTCTCCTTTCCAAGAATTGAAAAAATGGAGAGATATTAATATCTCTCCATTAAATTATATCATTATTTATGTAATAAATTTAATAATCCTTTAGCTGCTATTATTGGTCCATTTTCTTCAAAACCAGGAATTCCAAGTTGAGTTTTTATTGCTCCAACTTTTACACCAGAATTTATCATTGCTTCCATATATATTTTAGCTATTTTTTCATGTACTTCTTTTCTTTGAATAGCTCCAAAAGGATTAGCAAAATAACTATAAGTCAATCCTTTTTCTGCTGTAGTTCCTTTTGCCATTCTTGCTCCCTTTGAAAAAATTTCATAAGCATTATCCACATTTTCATAAAAATAAACAGATTCTTCATTTTTATTTATTTTTTCATAATTATTGGCATACAAAAAATAATCTATTTCTGTTGGTTTTATAATATCTTCATAGTTTGAATATGGAACTATTACTCTTGCATTTATTTCATTTGGGTTCATAAAAATAGATCTATCCATTGCTGAATAAGCATACCCAGGTTGTAAATCATCCAGTCTTACAAAAGCTCCTGTTTCAGTTCCATAAGCAACAATTTTCCCATCTTGTATATCTAATGATCCCATGTCATCGATCAATATATTCACTTCTGAAACTTCTTCTTTTAATCTATTTAGAGCATCTAATGTTTCGGATTTTCCAGCACCAGAATCACCCATAATCATAACATTAAAACTTCTTCCATCTCTTAATTTTATTTGAGCAAGAGCTCCATGTATTGGAATTCTCTTTTCATCTATTACAAGTAAATTATGTATTGTAAGAATCATTTTTTTCATATATCCAAAATAATCTATAGATGGATCATCTCCAACCATTCCAATATAAGTTCCATCTTCTTCTTTATAAATAATTCCATTATAATCATCATTTTCTTCAAAAAAATCATTTTTCATACCAAAAATATATATTCCATCAGGTTTCTTATTATTAACAACATTAAAACTGGCGATTTCAAATAAATTACCAAGTCCTGCCGCATGTGAAAGGTATTCTTTATAAACTATAACATATATTAATTTTGAATTTACATGTATTGGAAATAATAAATAATCATTTAAATTTTCAATTTTCACTTTATCTAATATAGGTTTATCTATTACTTTAAACAATCCTCTTCTTTTATTAGATTTTGTATAAAATATAACAGGTGGTTCAAATACGGTACTCCAAACAAATTTCATATCATATATCCATTGTGCATTTTTAAATTTATATTCTTCTTTTATTTCAGGATTGTCAGTTATAAAACCAACTTGTGCTCCAGATGGTAATTGTCTTAATACTTTTAGTTTAGTTTCATTTATATTTACGAGTATTTGTCTATAAAGTGATAATACTAAACTTTTTAAATCCGCATTATTCTTTACGACCATCATTTGTTTGTTTATTCTATTAAAAGAATCTTGAGTAAATCTACTTTGTTTAACCATAAATCTATGTTTATTTCTCCATGAATTAAAAAGTCTTTCTACAAATTTTATCAATAAATCTTTTCTTGTTCCAAGTTTTGGAAATGCATAATATCCAGATGCATCAATATGTTCTACTGTATTGACGCTTAAAGAAATCATTAATTGTATTATTGCATCAATATCATACTTTTCTTCCGGATTCAATGTATCAAAATCTTTTTTAAATAATTCAAAAAAAGGGTATAAAGAATTCTTCTTTTCTTCTGAATCGTTAATGAGTTCACAAATTAATTCTCTAAAAAATGCTGAATTTAATATTTGAGAGTTTGAATTATATGACACTTCTCCCGGAATAATAAAACTTCTCATAGCTTTCGCCTCCCTGAAATCATAAGTACAAATAAAAGTAACACACTTACCAATTTTATTATACAATTAAAATGTAAATTACGTATTTCAAAGCTTAATATTTGATTAAAAAAGCAATTATATTACTTTTATTAGTTTTTAGTAATACTTGTATTCATTTTATTGACATTTTATATTTTTTTATTTTGTTCTAGACATATTTTTTGATTTTGATTTTTATTTTCTAATAAAAAATCCGGCATATCATAATGCCGGATTCTATTTTATAAACATATCTAAATAATCTAATAATTCTTGAGTTCCTTCTTTTTTAATTGCAGAAACAGGAAAATATTCGTATTGTCCATATTTTGAAAGTATATTTTTTATATTATTTATTTTTTTGTTTTTTTCTGAACTTTTCAATTTATCTGTTTTAGTTAACACTATTATAAAAGGAATTTCCATAGATTTTAACCAAGATACCATCATTTCATCTAATTTCTGAGGTTCATGTCTTGAATCTATTAATATACATACTAATCTTAAAGACTCTCTATTTATGAAGTATTGTTGTAAAAGATTATCCCATTTTTCTCTTTCTTTTTTAGAAACAGCTGCATATCCATATCCTGGGAGGTCCACAAAAAAATCTTTATCATTTATTTTATAATAGTTTATTGATCTTGTCTTACCTGGTTTTCCACTTATTTTTGCTACTTTTATTCCCATAATAGAATTTAAAAGACTTGATTTTCCAACATTAGATCTACCTGCAAAAGCTATTTCAATATTTTCTTCTGGTGGGAGTTGTTTTAATTCATATACAGTTTTAAACAATTTTGCATTATTTATTTTCATTTTCTACTCCTCCAATAAGAGCTATTTCAAGCACTTCCAAAATTTCTTTTGCAAAATTAAACTTTATTTTTCTTCTTATTTCTTCAGGGATTTTTTCTACATCTTTTTCATTTGATTGTGGAATTATAACTTCATATATCCCAGACCTATAAGCTGAAAGAACTTTTTCTTTTATTCCACCTACAGGAAGAACTTTTCCCCTTAAAGTTATTTCACCCGTCATTGCTATATCATTTCTAACTTTTTTCTTTAATATTGAAGATATAATAGCTGTTGTCAAAGTTACTCCTGCTGAAGGACCATCTTTTGGAACAGCTCCTTCTGGTAAATGTATATGAAAGTCATTTTTATCAAATTCTTCACAATATTTTTTATCCATTTTTTCTACTATTTTTCTTGATAAACTTAAAGCTATTTTTGCTGATTCTTTCATTACATCACCAAGCTGACCTGTTGTTATTAATCTACCTTTTCCTGTTATAGTAGCTACTTCTACATCTAATATTACTCCACCATACGCTGTCCAGGCTAACCCAGTCACAACCCCTATATCAGGCTTTTCATTTTTCTTTGAATCAAAAAAAGGAGCTGCACCTAGTGTTTTATGTATATTAGATACTGTTATATTTATTTTTTTGTTCTTTTGAACATATTTCAATGCTGATTTTCTCATTACTTTTGCCATAGTCTTTTCAAGGCTTCTAACTCCAGCTTCTCTCGTATAATTGGTTATTATTTCTTTTACAGCCGTATCTGATATATTAAACTCTTTTTGAGTTAATCCGTGTTCTTTTAATGTTTTTGGTATTATATGTTTTTTTGCTATTTTGAATTTTTCTATGTCAGTATATCCAGATATATATATTACTTCCATTCTATCTCTTAAAGCTGGTGGTATCGTATGTATAACATTAGCAGTAGTAACAAATATTACTTCTGATAAATCTAAAGGAAGTTCAAGGTAATGGTCTGTAAAATCTTTATTTTGTTGTGGATCAAGAACTTCTAATAATGCTGCAGATGGATCTCCTTGAAAAGATGTTCCAAGTTTATCAACTTCATCAAGAACTATCACAGGATTCATGGTACCCGTTTTTCTAATAGTTTCAACTATTCTTCCTGGAATAGCTCCTACATATGTCCTTCTATGCCCCCTTATTTCTGCTTCATCTCTAACTCCTCCAAGAGATATTCTTCCAAATTTTCTTCCGGTAGCATCCGCAATAGATTTACCAAGAGTAGTTTTTCCAACCCCTGGAGCTCCAACAAAACATAATATAGGGGCTTTTGAATTTTTAGATAATTGTCTTACCGATAAAAATTCTAATATTCTTTCTTTAGGTTCTTCAAGACCATAATGATTATTTTCAAGTATCTTTTTAGCTTCTTTTATATTTAAATTATCTTGGCTTTTTTTATTCCAAGGTATTTCTAATATCCAATCAAGATATGTTCTTATAACCGTCGCTTCTGCAGAATATGGAGACATTCTATTCAATCTATCTATCTCTTTTTCAGCTTTTTTTATCACAAAATCAGGATAATCCCCTTCTTTTAATTTTTGCTGTAATTCTTTTATTTCATCATCTTCTTTTCCATCTAATTCTTCTTTTATTGCATTTAATTTTTCTCTTAAATAAAATTCTTTTTGATTTTTTTCTATCTTTTCTCTTACAGTACTTTCTAATGATTCTTCTATTTCTAAAAGTTCTATTTCTCTTGCAAGAATTTCAAGTTCATATTCAAGTCTTTTCTTAGTTTCTTGTATTTCAAGCATTTTTTGTTTCTCATCAAGATCTACAGGCATTATTGAAGCTACTAAATCACTTATTATTTCTGGCTCTGAAGTTTCTTCAATAGCTAAAATAGCCTCTTGAGGAAATTTTTTAGTTAATTCCATATATTTTTTTAATAATTCTTTTATCTTTCTAACAAGTGCTTCAATTTTTTTATCTGTTTTCAAATCACTATTATACATTTCTATTTCAAACATAAAAATTTTTTTACTTTCTACAGTTTTTTTTATTTTTGCCCTTTTTATACCTTCAACTAAAACTTTATAATCTCCATTTGGTAATTTACTAAGTTGAACTATTCTCGCAACAGTTCCAACTCTATATAAATCTTTTACCTTTGGTTCTTCTTCTTCTATTTTTTTCTGAGATACTAAAAATATATAATTTTCATATTTCTCTAATGATTCTTCTAAGGCTTTTATTGATTTCTCTCTTCCAACAAACATGGGTATCACTGTATTCGGATATATAAGCATTTTTGCCCTTGTGGCTATTGCTGGTAATTTATCAGGTATGTTTTTTTTATTAGTTTCATCTATATACTTATCTATAATTTCTTTTTTTTCAGACATTATTCCACCTCCATTATGCTTTTTTACCTATAGTTCTAATATAAGCTATATTTCCAGTTTTTAACTCTATTTCAACCTCATCAGAGATAGCTTCATTACTTATTCCAAGAGGCGTATATTCATCTAAATTATAATCTTTTAATTTATACTTAAAACCTACTAAACTTATACCTTCTACTTTACCACCGATTTGTATTATAGACCATGTCTCACCTTTTATTGCTTTTAAAGTTTTTTTACTTTTTATTATTCCTATTTCTATGTTTTCTTCTCTTATGATAGCATTTAAATTATCATATTTTGCTATTAAATATATGGAAGCTATTGTTTGATCTATTCTTGTACCTGTGACATTAGAAAGTACTACATCTTTAATTCGTAAATCATTAGCTAAAATTAATGCTAATTCTGTATCTATTTCATCTTTCTCAGAAGGATATTTTAATATTTTCACTTTATTTTTTTTTGCCCATTCAATATCTTCAGTCTTTGCTGAATCCATATCTCCTATTAAATAATCAGGAATAAAATTCATTTTTTTATATATTTTAATTCCAGAATCACATGCTATATTTATATTTGCTTTTTTTATGTTTTTTAAATAAAAATCATCAGAACTATAATTATTACCACCAGATATTATATATATTATTTGTTTCACCTACTTTCTTAAATTAACTCTTTAATTGTTTTATATATGTTATTTAATATCAAAATTGGAGTCATATAATTTGATGTATATTCTTCTTGTAACTTTCTTCCTGTTTTATATAGTATATAAGTAGATATTATTGAAGATTCCATCAAATTACAACCTTGAGCTGAAAATCCTCCTATCAAGCCAGATAAAAGATCTCCAGTTCCACCTTTAGATAAAAAACTTCCTCCCAAAACATTAAAATAAGTATTTTGGGAATCTGTTATTATATTCGTTGAATTTTTATACAAAATATTGCAATTTAAATTTTTACTTAATTCTTCTATTTCATACACAGTCTTTATTTTTTGATCTGTAAATTTTTTTATTTCTCCAGGATGAGGAGTTATTAGAATATTTTTTCTAAGTTTTTTATTTTTTATTGCATATAAAGCATCGGCATCTAATATTATTTTTTTCTCCGTATAATTATCTATTATTTCATTAACAAATTCTATTGAATTTTTTGTTATACCTGGTCCAATTATTATAGTATTTGCAGCTTTAAGGTCTTTATTTATAATTTCTAAGTCTTCTTTTTCAAAATAATCTTTATCTAAACTTCGATAAATAACAGATGGTTCTATATTTATTATACTTTCAGTTCTATTTGGAGTTATCAATTGAACCATACCTGCACCACTTTTTATTGCCCCTAAAGCTGTTAAAACAGAAGCTCCCGGATATTGGACACTACCAGCCAATATGCATACTTTTCCATAAGTGAATTTGTTTGAATTCTCTTTTCTTAAAGGAAAAAAATTTTTTACTTGTTCTTCATTTACGAGCTTTCTAGTATATCTTTCTTTAAAAAAAGATAATTCTACCAATTTTAAATTCCCTATATAATCAATTGCTGGGTACATTATATGACCTATTTTAAGATACCCAAAAGTTATTGTTATATCAGCTTTAAAAGCATCTCCCATAATTTCTCCAGTATCGGAACATATTCCTGAAGGTATATCAACTGATATTTTTTTACAATTTATATTATTTAATTTATCTATCAATATTTTGGTATCTTCTCTCAATTCACCTTTTAAGCCATTTCCAATTAAACCGTCTATTATTATATCATAATCGCCTATGCTTTCAATTCCCACAAAGTTAACATTATAATTCTTGGCTATTTCTATTTGTTTTTTCATTCCAAGACTACATTTTTCATAAGTACCATTCAAATAAGCATCAGCTTTTATACCAAAATTTTTTAAAAGTCTTATAGTCGCAAGAGCATCTCCACCATTATTACCAGTACCACATATTGCTATAACTTTTTTAGGATTTAAATCTTTTATTATTTGATAAATTGAAAAAGCTGCTTGTTCCATCAATGTTTCTTCTTTTATTCCAGTTTGTATAGTTTTTAAATCTGTTCTTTTAATTTCTTCAGAATCTAAAATATACATAAATACGCCGTTATATAAACTTAATAACTATTATAGTCTTATATAACGTCTTCCCTCCTTAATTTAATTTTTATATTTTAATATAAAAATACTCTATTTAATTATACAATAAATATAAAAAAATCGGGTCTCATAAGACCCGATTAAATTACATATCAAGAATTAAACTATTTTTTGAACACATTTCCTCTGTTTTTGGACCATAAGATATATAATCAATTTTTATACCTGTGTTTTCTTCAATATAAGTCATATATTTCAAAAAATTAACCTCATTTGTATTTTGCCAACCGTCAAGTTCTTCATAAATTGGTTTTGCCTTAAAAAAATCAGCCGAAGATGAAGGTATATCTTTCACTTCTCCATCAACTTCATAAGATGTACAAACTTTTATTTTGTCATATCCATTTAATACATCAGCCTTTGTAATTACAATAGAAGTTAATCCTGATCTTATTTTCGCATATCTCATAGCCGGTAAGTCCAACCATCCTACTCTTCTTGGTCTACCAGTAGTAGCTCCAAATTCATTTCCAAGCTTTCTCATCTTATCTGCTTCTTCACCAAATAATTCTGTTGGAAATGGACCTTCTCCCACTCTTGTAGTATAAGCTTTTAAAACGCCGTATACTTCATCAAGTTCAAATGTTGAAAAACCAACAGATGAAACTCCATGGGCCATACAAGCTCCTGAAGTTACAAAAGGATATGTACCAAAATCAAGATCGAGAAGAACTCCCTGTGCGCCTTCGAATAATACTGATGTACTTCTAAAAACATTTCCCATTTCAACTGCACTTGCATAATTTACTTTTAATTTCTTTAAATCTTCTCTTTGTTTTAAAAGATATTCATATGTATCTTTTGCATTATTTTTTATTCTTCCAGAATAAATATTATTTTTGAGATAGTATATATCTTCAAGTCTGGATTTTAAAACCTCATCATCAAATATATGATATAATTTTATACCCTCTCTTGATACTTTATCTGTATATGCAGGACCTATTCCTCTCTTTGTAGTTCCTATAGGTTCTCTTCTCATACTTTCAATTAATTCGTCTTCTTCTTTATGCCAAGGTAAAACTATAAAAGCTTCAAGATCTATATAAAATTTTGAAGATATCCCTGGAAAATCATTTTCAAGAACATTTAATTCTTTTATTAGTTGTTCAAGATCTATAACCATTCCTGCACCTAAAAAACCTTTAGAATCAGAGTCAGGAACTATTGAAGGTAAAAGATGATTTACATATTTCTTACCTTTATGATATATAGTATGTCCTGCATTCGAACCACCTGAAAATCTCACTATCCATTCAAAATCTGATGAAAAATAATTTACTACCTTTCCTTTTCCTTCATCGCCCCATTGCGATCCTACTATAGCTACTTTTTTCATAGAAGTACCCTCCTAAAAATCAAATCTTTTATATATTTCTTCTATATTTCTTAAGAAGTAATTATTTGAAAATAATTCATTTATTTCATCTGAATTCATTTTTGTATTTATTTCAGATTCCTCTTTTATCACTTGTTTAAAATCTTTTCTATTTTCCCAAGCATATAAAGCATTTTTTTGAACAAGTTTATAAGCATTTTCTCTTGACATTCCTTTTTCTATTAACCCTAAAAGGACTCTTTGAGAATATACAAGATTATATGAACGTTCAAATGTTTCTAACATTCTATCTTCATTTACAACTAAATTTTTTATCAAGTATATTGCCTTATTTGTTATATAATATGCGGTCATACATGCATCTGGAATAAATACTCTTTCTGCCGATGAATGAGAAATATCTCTTTCATGCCACAAAACTATATTTTCATAACCAGTTATTGTATATGATCTTAACATTCTTGCCATTCCTGTTATTCTTTCACATATTATAGGATTTTTTTTATGTGGCATAGCTGAAGAACCTCTTTGCCCTTTTTTAAATGGTTCTTGAACTTCTAAAACTTCTGTCTTCTGTAAATGTCTTATTTCAGTTGCTAATCTCTCTAATCCACTTCCTAAAAAAGAAAGAGCGTTTAAAAATTCTGCATGTATATCCCTTGGAACAATTTGTGTAGAAACTTTGGTTGCTCTTAATCCAAGTTTTTCAAGAGCTACTTTTTCTACCTCAGGAGATATATTAGCGTAATTTCCAACCGCTCCACTCAATTTACCTTGTGATACTTGATATATTGATTTTTTTAACCTTTCCATATTTCTTTCGGATTCTGCTAAAAATGAAAGTAATTTTAATCCAAAAGATGTAGGTTCAGCATGAATACCATGAGTTCTTCCAACTGTAATAGTATTTTTGTACATCAAAGCTTTTTTTTTGAGTACATCTATAAACTTTTCATATTCACGAATTATCATTTCGCCTGCTCTTTTCATGGCTAATGCCCAAGAAGTATCAACAATATCAGATGAAGTAAGTCCTTTATGAAAATATCTTGCTTCATCTCCCATTTCATCAGTAACTCCTTTTATAAAAGCAATTACATCATGATCTACTACTTTTTCAATCTCAAGAATTTTTTCTACATCTATCGAAGCTTTTTTTCTTATTTTTTCTGAAGTTCCTTTTGGTGCTTGATTAAAATCTTCAAATGCTTCAATAACTGCAAGTTCAACTTCTAACCATCTTTCATATTGCTGCTTTAATCCCCAAATATCTTTTATTGGAGATAGCGCATATCTTTCAATCATATTTAACCCACCTTTTTTGTTGAAAATAAATCTCTTATTCCTATTATAAATATAATTACACCTATTATAATACCAATATTATTATTTCTTAAAGAAGCCACAAGACTTCCCATTCCATAAGCATTTAATCCCCAAGAAATTATTAGTATAAATCTTTTTTCTATTTTAATACTTATAGAATATATTAAAGCTGATATATTCATCAATAAAAAAAACATAGATACATCTACTGATTGTATATAGCCAAAAAAACTAAACATAACTGACACAAATAAAAGCATATTTATCATTTTATCTTTAATATCAAATTTATATGCCATCAAAAGTACTAAAGAACCAATTAAAACCGATGGTAACCAATAATAAATATTAGTTAAAAAAAATCCTATAATGAGATTAGCCAAAACAGAGATTAAAGTATAAGCCATTTTTGATTCTCCTTTATAATTATAATTTAATTTTAAGTTTACTCATTAATTTTTTGTAAAAAAATGCAACAAGTTATTTTATCATAAAATTATTATTTTTTCAATAAAAAAAGGTTCCGATTACTCGGAACCTTTTTTTATTTTCATCAAGGATATATTCCTCTCAATTTTGTCGCTGTAGCAACTCTCTCAATTGCTATAACATAAGCTGCAGATCTCATATCTATTTTATATTTTTCCATTGTATCTATGACATCATAAAAAGCCTTTTTCATTTTTCTATGTAAAGCTTTTCTAACATCTTCTAATTCCCAGAAATTCCATTGTAATCCCTGAACCCATTCAAAGTAAGATACTGTAACTCCTCCTGCATTCGCAAGGAAATCTGGTACTATAAATACACCTTTTTCTAACAATATTTCATCAGCTTCTGGAGTTATTGGTCCATTAGCTCCTTCAACTATTAATTTAGCTTTAACATTATCTGCATTTGCAGCTGTAATGGTATTTTCCATAGCAGCTGGAGCCAATATATCTACGTCTAAAGAAATTAATTCTTCATTAGTTATTACTTTATATTTTCCATCATGTACATCACATATTCCTGCTTTTCTTGAAAGAACTTTTTCTTGTAAATCTTTTAATTCTTCTGCTGAGAATCCTTCTTCTTTATATAAACCACCTGTTATATCACATATTGCAACAACTTTCATTCCAACTTCTTCTACAGTTAAAATGGCTGCGTATGATGCAACATTTCCATAACCATGAATTGCTACTTTTATATCTTTGTTTTCTTTATTACATTTTCCATTTTTTCTTAAATAATTTGCTCCTTCTTCAATACATATTCTAACACCTCTTCCAGTTGCTTCAGTTCTTCCGAGTGAACCTCCAATTTCTAAAGGTTTACCTGTAACTATTCCTAAAGCAGTATGTCCTACATTCATAGAATATGTATCCATAAACCATGCCATTACCTGACCATTTGTATTAACATCTGGTGCTGGAATATCCTTATCTTCCCCTATTATTATCTGAATTTCGGAAAAGAATCTTCTTGATAATCTTTCAAGTTCACCATCTGATAAATTTCTTGGATCTACTGTAATTCCACCTTTTCCTCCACCATATGGTATATCAACTACGGCTGCTTTCCAAGTCATCCAAAAAGCAAGTGCTTTTACTTCATCAAGATCAACATTTGGATGGAATCTTATACCACCTTTTGCTGGTCCTCTTGCAACATTGTGCTGTACTCTATGACCTGTAAATACTTTTACAGATCCATCATCCATTCTAACTGGGAAATTAACTGTTAATTCTCTCTTTGGATGAATTAAAACATCTCTCATATCCTGATTTAAATCCATGATGTCCGCTGCTTTATTAAATTGTCTTACAGCATTTTCATAAAGGCTCATACTAATAACCTCCCTGAGAATTATTATCGTTGTTGGGATAAATTCTTTACACAACTATTTTAGAACTTTTAACTTAAAAATAAAAGTCTTGTTTACTATTATGTGAAGAAAATAAGAAGAATTAGAGGTAATTATTGTTTAATATATGAATAATATTCAACCGCATGAAATTTTTTTCAAGAAAAATATTTCATTTTTTAAAAATTAGTTTAAAAAAAATACCTGTAAATATTTTTTGTTAAAAAATAAGTGTTTTACAGGTATTTTTAGATTATGAATTATTTTTCAGGTAATATTATGTCTTTTTTTTCAATTATTTTAGGTAAATATTTATCCTTTAATTTTTTCTTATCATATATTCCTATTATCACATAAGTCAAGAGCATTGTAGAAAACCCTATCAAGAAAGACAATATATCTGAAAAACCTATAATATTTAATATTATAGATATTGCCATAAATATTATCAAAGGTATTCCATATACCAAAAAAGATAATTTTGAAACAGAAACTTTTGGTAGTTCAACTAAAACAATATCTCCTTCTTTTAAATTCACAGATTTGTTTTTTAATGCTCTTAATTTCAAATCTGGAGTTCCAGTTATATTACAAGCTCCGTGCAAAGAACATTCAGAACATTCGCCTGCTCTATTGGTATTTAAATAAACATAATTTGAATCCATATCTATAACAGTCATCATTTCAGTCATTTTTTTCACTCCTCATATTTTTTTAAATGCATTTTTTGTCTAACTCTACTTATTGTATCAATATTTTGACATTCAAAATATTTTTCAAGAGCTTTTTTATAAACTATTATAGTTTTTTGACATCTATTATTTAAATCTTTTATATTTATTTTACCATCCAAATAATCATTAAGATAATTATCCATTTCCTTCATTTTGATCCTCCTCTATTATTTTTTGGAGTTTTTTTCTTGAATAATGAAGTCTACTTTTAACAGTACCAACAGGTTTATCAATTATTTTTGATATTTCATAATATGATAATCCCTCTATATCTCTAAGTTTTATTATAGTTTTATCCAAAGGTGGTAATTTTTCTATAGAATTTAATATAAATTCATAATCAATTTCATCAAAAACATCTTTTTCAACATTTTCTTTAGAAGTAAATTTATTTTTTTCTAAATTAAAATCAAGTGACAAATAATTCTTTTTTTGTTTTTTTAAATAATTTTTAGCCGTATTAACTGTTATTTTGTATATCCAAGTTGAAAGTTTAGATCTTTGTTTAAATCCTTTTATACCTCTATATATTCTAACATAAACATCTTGAAGTGCATCTTCAATTTCATCTTCTTTTAAATAACTTCTTAAAAGACCATATATTTTAGATGCATATTCATTATACAATGTCTCAAATGCTTTTTCATCGCCTTTTTTTAAAAGTTGTATAAATTTATTTTCATTCATTTAGACCACTCCTGAACGATTTTTGTTCAATTAATAATATTTTCATACTTCATTATATCATTTTATAAATTAATTATAAAAACTCTTCTAATGTAAATAGTATACATTAGAAGAGTTTTATTTTAGCCATTGAATTCTCCAGAAAAATGACATGAAACAAAATGTCCTGGTTCTTTTTCTATTAATTTTGGTTCTTCTTTTTTACATATGTCTTTTGCTATAGGACATCTGGTATGAAATCTACATCCAGAAGGTGGATTTAGAGGACTCGGTACATCACCTTGTAAAATTATTCTTTTCTTTTTATGTTCTGGATCAGGTACTGGAATAGCTGACATTAAAGATACCGTATATGGATGTAATGGCTTAGAAAATAGTTCTTTTTTAGTTGTCAACTCTGCTATTTTTCCAAGGTACATTACAGCAATTCTATCTGATATATGTTTTACTACCGCTAAATCATGAGCTATAAATATATAAGTTAAATCAAATTCTTTTCTTAAATCATCCATAAGATTTATTACTTGAGATTGAACAGAAACATCTAAAGCGGAAACCGATTCATCGGCTACTATTATCTTAGGATTCAATGCTAAAGCTCTTGCTATTCCTATTCTTTGCCTTTGTCCACCAGAAAATTGATGTGGATATCTATATATATAATCTTTGGATAAACCTACTTTCTCAAGAAGATCTGTTACTATATTTGATACATCTTTACCTTTCGCAAGATTATGTGTTGTAACACCTTCACTTATTATATTTTTTATTCTCATCCTTGGATTTAATGAAGAATAAGGATCTTGAAATATGATTTGTGTATCTTTTCTGAATATTTTTCTTTTTTCTTTTAAATTATCTCTATGTAATTTTTTTAATCCATGAAACCCTTCTTTGAAATATATCTCTGCATTATTAATATCAACTTTCGATTCTAATTTTTTTATAACTTCATCCTCTGTTTTTAATTCCATTTTTAATTTTTCAAATCTTTTTACATAATATTCGTTAATATACTTATTTGCTTGATTATTTTTCATGAACCATGTTGTTGTATCTTGTCCTTCAAGACTTATTCTTCCTTCTGTGGGATCATATAGTCTTAAAATAGACATTCCAGTGGTACTCTTACCACAACCAGATTCACCAACTAAACCCAAAGTTTCTCCGGGATATACATTAAAGCTAACATCATCAACAGCTTTAACATTGTTTACAACTCTTTTAAATACACCTGCTCTAACAGGAAAGTATTTTTTTAAATCATTAACTTCTAATAAGGGCTGTTTTTTATCCATTGTTTTCACCACCCTTTACTTTAGATATTTCTTTTTCTAATTCTTCTATTCTCCAACATCTTGAAAGATGTTCACCTTCTATTTTTGCAAGTTCTGGATGTTCATTAACACATTTTTCATTAGCTAAAAAACATCTATTGGAAAATTTACATCCTTTAGGAAAATTCAATGGATTTGGAACAGCTCCAGGTATTGCCCAAAGTCTTTCTTTATCTAAATCAATTCTTGGTATTGAATTCATAAGACCCCAAGTATATGGATTTTTAGGATGTTTAAATATACTTACAATATCACCTTTTTCAAATACTTCTCCACCATACATGACTATTGCTCTATCGGCCATTTCAGCTACTACCCCTAAATCATGAGTGATAAATATAATAGCCATTCCATAATCTTTTTGTAACTGCTTCATCAACTCTAATATCTGTGCTTGTATAGTAACATCTAAAGCAGTAGTTGGTTCATCAGCTATCAATATATCAGGGTCACAAGATAAAGCCATTGCTATCATAGCTCTTTGCCTCATTCCTCCAGATAATTCATGAGGATATTGATCTATTCTTTTAGAAGGTTCAGGTATTCCTACTTTTTGTAATAATTCTATAGATCTTTTTTTTGCGTCTTTTTCAGATAAATTCATGTGTAATCTTATCATTTCACCTATTTGTTCTCCAATTGTAAAAACTGGATTTAAAGCTGTCATAGGTTCTTGAAATATCATCGCTATTTCATTTCCTTTTATTTTCCTGTATTCACTTTTAGAAAGATCTTTTAAATTTTTACCTTTAAAAATCATTTCTCCTTCTGGTATAAATCCATTTTCATCGAGAAGATCCATTAAAGATAATGAAGTAACAGATTTACCAGATCCAGATTCACCAACAATTGCCAATGTTTCACCTGGAAATAAATCAAAATCCATTCCATTAACTGCTTTAACTACACCATCTTCTGTCTTGAAATATGTTTTTAAACCTTTTATACTCAATAAAGGTTCTTTATTATCTATCATATATACACCTCTCTTTACATTCTATTCTTAGGGTCAAATATATCTCTTAAGGCATCTCCAACAAGATTCCACCCTAAAACAAATAGTATCATTGCAACACCTGGAAAAACTACGGTATACCAATACTGTAAAGCATTAGAACCTCCTCCAAGCATCCAGTTTCTTGCATAAGAGAGTATAGAACCCCAATCAGCATATCCTTGAGGTGCTCCTAATCCAAGGAAGCTTAATCCTGAAGCTGTTATTACCATACTTCCTATTCTCATAGTGGCCTGTATAACTACAGGAAATATTGTATTGGGTAATATATGCTTTATTATTATTTTCCAATTTGGTACTCCCAAAGCTCTTGCCGCTGAAACATACTGTTCATTTTTTTCTTGTAATATATTACCTCTTATAAGCCTTGCTGTAGCCATCCAAGTAAAAACCATCATGGCTATCATTACTTTGTCAATTCCAGTTCCAAGTATGGAAGTTAAAACCATCGCCGATAAGATGAAAGGTATACTTAAAAATATATCTGTAATTCTCATAAGAACTTCATCTACCCATCCACCAAAATAAGCTGAAACTGATCCAATAAATAAACCAACTAAAGTAGCCACTGTAACCACTGATAAACCTATTTTGAAAGCCGTTCTCGTTCCCCATACAACACCATAAAATATATCTCTTCCATTAGATATTCCAAAAGGATGTTCTTTAGAAGGTGGCTGTGGTTCATTCTGTAAAGTTTTTAATGGCATTATATAAGGGTCAAATTGTATATTATTTATATAAAAACTTTGAAATTCATCATATAATTTTTTGCTTTGAGATAGAAATTTATTATCTTCTAATTTTTCAAGTTTTTCTATTTTTTCTTGATATTCAACTCCCATATTATAGTTTCTTTCATACCTTTTATACTCTTCTTCAAGATTTTTAATAGCTTGTTCAGTATTTTCTTCTATTAAAGTTGAATAAGAAATATCTATTATATACAAATCTGTTAAATCATTTATTGTACCTTTCAATTCTTCAAAAGAAAGATCACCTTTTTTATATGAATCCATATCATTTTTTAATGATTTTATAGTATCGAAATCCATCATATAAAATCCAAAATAAAGATCTTGAAATCCCTTAAAATTTCCTATTATAGTTTCTCTATTATTTAAATCCCCTTCATCTATTAATTGTTTTATATTGCTTAGATCTGAATCCTGAGGGATATCAGGTGGCTGTATTATTGGAGCTAATATAGCAATAACAATAAAAAATGATACTAATATAAATCCAACTATTGCACCTGTATTGCTAAATAGTTTTTTTAATGTTCTCTTAACTTCTTCTTTATTCACCATCTTCACCTCACTCGAGTCTAATTCTTGGATCTATAACGGCATATAATATATCTATTATAAGATTTCCAACTACAAGAATTAAAGAATAAAATAATAGACTTCCCATTATAGATGAATAATCTAATTGGGTAGCCGCATCGGCAACAAACTTTCCAAGACCTGTTCTGTTAAAAATGGTTTCAACAAACACTGTACCTATAAATAATCCTATTACCATCGACCCAGCTACTGTTGTAACTGGAATTAATGCATTTCTTTTAGCATGTTTGTTTATAACAACCTTCTCAGATAACCCTTTTGCCCTTGCAGTTCTTATATAATCTTTTTTTAGAACTTCAAGCATAGCAGATCTAGTTATTCTAAGTAAAAATGCCCACCAAAGATATGCAAGAGTTATAACAGGAGCAATTATATGTCTTAAAGCATCAACAAATATATCAAATCTTCCATTTATTAATGCATCTATAGATATTAAATTTGTTACATTTTTAAATGAGTCTGATTTTATAACTTCATCAGCCCATTGACTTAGATTTCCTGGTGGAAACCAACCCAATACCCCATAAAATACCATCAATATTATGAGTCCAAATACAAAATCTGGTAATGACCATCCAACTAATGCAAATATTCTTATAAAATTATCTGTAAAAGAATTATGTTTTACAGCAGCTTTAACTCCAAGCCATATTCCTACAAAAATTATAGGTATAATTGCATATAAAGCTAATTCAATTGTATAAGGAATTCTTGATAATATAGCACTTCTAGTTGGTTGTTTACCAACAATAGACCATCCAAGATCTCCTTTTAAAGTATTTCCAAGCCATTTTACATATCTTATTGCTAAAGGATCATTTAGACCATATTTTTCTTTTATATTATCAATTTGTTCATCATTTAATCTATCAAGTTGGGATTGAGGTATATATGCTGCAACTAATTTATCCTCTCCCAATAATTGCATCATAGAAAAAACAATCAAAGTTACCCCCAACATTATTATAGGAAGCATCAAAATTCTTCTTATGATATAGGATGTCAAAAAATTCACCTCCAAAAATAGATTGAGGGGAGAAACGCCAATGCGCCCTCCCCTCTTTTTATTTAATTTTTAATTATTCAGCTTTGTACATTGGGTAGAAGTATTCATTATTTCCTTGCATTGGATTTCTTGACCATCCCTTAAGCCATGTTCTCATAGCTTTTCTGGAATATACTTGATAAGTTGGAATATTTATAGCATTGTCTACAACAAAGTCTGTTATTTTTTCATACATAGCCTGTCTCTTTTCTGTATTTGCTTCTTTTAAAGCCATATCTATATAGTCATTAAGAGATATTCCTCCAAATGCTGCCTGTGGTGTTTTTGCAAATTTGGCATAATCTTCGCCCATAAATGCTCCATAATATCCAGCATCAGAATTATAATATGTTGCAATAAAATTATGTGGATCTGGATAATCTGCTTGCCATGAGAAGAAGTTTATTGGCGCTGTTTTTGATCTTCTTTGAGCAACATAATCCGCCCATTGTACAGCTCTAACTTCTACTTGGAATTTTGGATTTATTTTAGCTAAGTTATCTCTTAAAATTTCCATTGCTGTTTTTCTTGTATCATTACCTGAATTATATGTAAGAGTCATTTTAAATCCTCTGTTCCATAACTGACCTCTATAAGCTCTCTTAAAATAAGATGTTGCTTTATCAAGGTTAAATTCAGGTTTATCGGAATTTTCTGAATATCCTAATAACCCTTTAGGTAATGCAGATGGTATTTGTAAACCCTGTCCTTCAAGAGTCATTTTTATAAAGTTCAAATAATCAAATGATGCTTGAAATCCCTTTCTTACATTAGGTTCAGCAAAGAAATTTATAGGTATTCCTTGTCCATCGAGTTTTCCTGATCCTATATATTTAGAATCTGGATTTATGGTCCATAAAACACCTATTACATCACTCGAAATTGTAGTTAAACCTTCTACTGTAGTTATACCCTCTTTTTCTCTTCCTCTTAATTGAGACATATACTGTTGATCTGGAGTTAATATATCAACATCTCCTGCTTCAAGTGCTGCTTTTGAAGTTGACCATTCTTCCATAACTTGAATGATAACTTTTTCAACCTTTGCAGGTTCTCTCCAATAATCATTAAATCTTTCTAAAACAACTTTTCTTTGTGTTCTATCCCATTCAACGAGTTTGAATGGTCCTGTTCCCATATAATTTGCATAGAAAGTAGCATCTTCTGTTCTTAAATTATGCCATTTCCACCATCCATCAGCTTTACCATCCCATGCACCTTGTTCTTTAGCCCATTTTGCATTGGTTATAGTACTCCAATTTGAATTCTGAGCTAAAACATTTAAAAAAGGACCATAAGGCATAGCTAATTTAAATGTAATCATATCTCCATTAACTTCTACTACTGGATCTATGACTTCTTCATAAAATTTTATGAGCTTATCTTTGTACATAGCTTTTGGTTCATTATTTTCATCAAAAATATCTGCCCAATCAGCTGCACCAACATATGAAGGAACTAAATCTTCTAAGTATTGAACTCCTGTTAATGGTTCAAGTAACATCCACATTGGTCCTCCAAATTGAGAAGCTAAAAGATTTCTTTCAAAAGAATATTCAACATCTTCTGGAGTTAAAGTTTCACCATTGTGGAACTTTACTCCTTTTCTAATTTTGAAAGAATAAGTTAATCCATCTTCACTCATTAATCCATTTTCAACTGAAGGAACAACAGTTGACAACATAGGAATAAATTTAGTTAAATGTTCACCATCATAAGCTATTAGATTTTCACTTATATTATTTATAACTTCTCCACTTGCATTATCATATGCATATGCTGGATCTAATGTTTCAGGTTCTCCAATAACACTCTTTACTATAACATTAGGATTTTTAACAGCTGCAAAAGATAACACAAGAGCTGTTAGCATTAAAAAAACCAAAAATGTTTTTCTCATTCTTTTCCCCCCTTGAATTGGCTATAAGTTAATATTATATTCTTCTTTATTAATTTTATACATTTAATTATTAAATATATTTAAACTTTGCTCATATTTATTTTACCATACTATTTCTTAAAATGCAAATATGTTAAAAATAATAGAACATTATTTCTTTTCGATGTACAAAAATATGAAAATATGAACATTGCAAAAAAATTCAATGATATAAACGTTAATGAAAAATAATTCATTTTTAATTATGTTTTTTAATAATAAATTAAATAGTATGTTGATACACTTATGAATAAAAGAATAAAAAAAATGATTATATTAAAAATATAATCATTTTTGTGTATTATTTTTTAAAATATTAAATATAATATCTCTATATTTTTCATTTATTTTGATATATTTTTCATCTTTAAATATTATCTTTTCTTTGCTTAACGGCGAATTTCTTATGCAGGCACTAACCAACGCTGAAACAGATTTAGGACCTTTTAATTTCAATTCTTTTATAATTTCTTTGCTTTCCATACTCCCTTTTTTTGATAAAAGTTTCATAAATTCTATAGTCAAAGGTTTTAATCTTTTTAAATATGCCCTTATTTCATGTTCTTTCCATATTTCTCTTGAATTATCTTTCATAAGATCTTTAATTACTTTTATTCTCTTTTTTATATTTTCATTCAAAATATAAAATAATATTTTAGAATTTATATTAGAATTTTCTATAAAATCTATCATTTCATCGAAATCTTCATAACCTATATTTAGTTTTGTTTTTTCTTCTGCATACTTTAAAATTCCATCTTTATAAGAAAGACTGAACAAAAAAAAGTATCTTTGAAGCATTTTTTCAAAAATATATTCTTTTATTTCTATTTCTTTTAAAGTTATTACATAATTATTAAGTTCTCTGAATTCATCTTTAGTTTTTATGCCTTTTATAACTAACTCATTAAGTTTATCTTTATTTTCTTGAGTTAATATATCTTGTCCTATAAAACTCAAAAGAGTTTCAAGCGTTTTTTTTATCATAAAATTTTCCTCCTGTATAATTTGTTCTGGTATAATTGTACAAGAATATATACAATTATAACATCATATGGAGGAATTCGAATGAAAAAACAAATTATTGTCGATGAAAATAATTACTATAAGAGATTAGATAAGCTGTTAAGGTTTAATTTTCCAAAAATAAAATTAGGTTCAATTTTCAAGTCTATAAGAAAAGGTCATGTTTATGTAAATGGTAAGAAAATTAAAAAAAATGATTTTAACATTTCCATAGGAGATTCTGTTGAAATAGAAATTATTGATGATAAAAATATGATCAGGCCTTTAAAACCTTCAATGAAAGCAAGACCTTTAGATTTTGAAATAATATATGAAAATGACGATTTTTTAGTTATAAATAAACCTTCTAAAGTTTCAATGCATCCTGGACAAGGAGAACAAATGGTTACAATAATAGAAGGAGTCAAATATCATGCAAACGATTCTTATGATCCTCATTTAGTTCATAGATTAGATAAATTAACTTCTGGAGTCTTAATAATAGCTAAAAATAAAAATACTTCAAGATTATTATCTGAAATAATTCAATCAAGGAAAGCTAAAAAATATTATTTAACTCTTTTAAAAGGCACTTTAAAAAATAAATCAGGAGAATTAAAAAGTTTAGTTGATTCCAAAGAAGCTCATTCAGAATACTCTGTTTTAAAAGAATATGAAACAAATTTAGGATTTTTTTCTCTTGTAAAAGTTTTAATACATACGGGTCGAAAGCATCAAATAAGAGTTCAATTTTCTGAAATAGGTAATCCAGTACTTGGAGATGATCATTATGGAGATAGAGCTTTAAATAGAGAAGTTAAAAACAATTATGGATTAAGAAGGTTTTTTTTACATGCCTATAATTTAAAATTCAATTTTAAAAATAAAGATTATGATTTAACAGCAGAACTCGATAAAGATTTAAAAAAGGTTTTATCCAGAATCGAAGAAAATTCTATAAAATAATTTTGTAGATTTATAAAGGTGATTTTATGAATAAAAAATTTAAACGCTATGTTTTTATATTTACATCTTTTATTGTTTCATGGTTTGTAATTTATTCTACTTATTTTGATATGAAAAATATATCAAAATATACTTTTTTGCCCAATCTAAACGAACTTAAACAAATTACAATAGAAGATTATAATTTTTATGAGTTCAAAAATACCGCTATTCTCAAAAATGCGTCTAAAAATCCTATAAAAACACTAGAAAAAATTTCAAATTCATTTCAAAAAATTCTTATAATAGAATTTTCTGATTTTGATAAACAATTTACAAATATAAAAGATGATATAAAAAAAACAAATTTAGATAAAATTAATTATTCTCATTTTATAAAATATGATGAAATAGAAAAATATGATGATGGAATAATTATTCAAAGATTTATAAGAGCTTTAAAAGAAAGAAAAATTAATTATTTTATTTTTCCAAATCATCCTCGAACAGAAACTATAAAAAAAGAATTAATAAGCAAATTAGGCGAGCCATCGAATATCACCTCTATTAAAACTTATACACCTAATAAATATTTTAAATTTTTATCTTTTGGAACTATCATAATCATAATGAGCCTTTATTTACCATTATCAACACCTATATATATTATATTGTACATTTTTTTTCATAATTGGTCTTTTGCATTTGCTGGAATTATATTTTCTATAATCATATATTACAAAATATCTAATAAAAATTTAATAAAAATCCTACCTTATTCTGTTGTTTGGGGAATATTGATCTATATGAGTGGCTATGATCCTTACTTTATTTTTAAATTGAATAATATAAGAGGCATTAAATTATTATTGTTAACACTACCTTTTCTAATTTTTATAAAAAATATAAAAAATATTTCATTTGATAAATTAAAAAAAAGTGATATAATTTTATTGTTATTAATATTTTTTTCTGGAATAATATATTTATTAAGAAGTTCTAATTTTGGTTTTGTGATGAATACTGAAAGAAAGATAAGAGATTTTTTAGAAAAAACGTTGATTGCAAGGCCAAGAACTAAAGAGTTCATATCTTATTTTTTCTTTTTTGCTCCTTCAATAAAAGGAAGAGAAATAGTCTGGGAACTATCAAGATCTTTATTGATTGTTTCTGTCATAGACACTTTTTTGCATATTCATACTCCAGTATATCTAGGAATAATAAGAACTTTTAATGGTTTTTTTATTTCTGTATTAATCTTAACCATATTCAATGCATTAAACCAGGCTAAAAAGAAAATTTAGCGGGGGATAATATTATGGATTTATCATTAGATTTTAAATCAAAGCAAGATATCAATATTAATTTGAAAAAATTAAAAAAAAACATATCAAATATTTCTCATAATGTTTATTTTATATTAGATTTAACTCTTAATGAACTCGGAAGTAATACCTTCAAACATGGTTTTGATGGTAAAGCACGATTAGTATGTGAGGGAAATAGATATTTGCTTGAGTTTGAAAATGTTGGAGAAAAAATTCCAGATAATTTTTTAAAATTTGAAGATGGCGATTTTCAAATAAACAATTGTTTAAAAAATGGTAATGGTTTAGGGTTATTTATAATAAAAAATTTAGTGGATAATTTTGAATATGAACATAAAGATGGTAAAAATTATATAAGAGTATTAATAAAAGAAGAATCATATAAATAAAAAATTGGAGTTAAACTCCAATTTTTTATTTTACATATATTTTATTATATTCATTTACTCCTTCTTTTAATATATAACATGCTTTTTTTAACTTTTCTTTTTCAAGAACATATGCTATTCTTATTTCTTTTTTTCCTGCTCCTTCAGTATTATAAAATCCATCTAAAGGAGCAACCATAACAGTTTCTCCATCTATATCAAAATCTTTTAACATCCATTTTATAAATTTTTCAGAATCGTCTATAGGTAATTCAACTGATACATAAAAAGAACCATGAGGTTTCTTAAAAACTGCACCTTCTATTTTTGAGAGTTCTTCATAAACTATATCTCTTCTTTGCGTATATTCATTTATCATATCTTCCATATATTTATCATTTACATTTTTTAATAATCCTATTGTACCATACTGAGCAATTAAAGGTGAACATAACCTAGATTGTGCAAATTTCATAGCTTGTGAATAAAGTTTTTTATTTTTAGTTGCAAAAACACCTATTCTTGCTCCACAAGCAGAATATCTTTTTGATATGCTATCTACAATTATATATTTGTCATAATCATCAAAATTCATTATAGAAATATGTTTTTTTCCATCAAATGTAAATTCTTTATAAACTTCATCAGATATTATATATAAATCATGTTCCTTTGCAATTTCATTAATAATAGAAATCTCTTCTTTAGTATAAACAGCTCCAGTTGGATTTGATGGATTTGAAAATATTATAGCTTTAGTATTTTTAGTTATTACATTTTCAAACATTTCTTTATTAGGAACAGCATATCCCGTTTCTGGAGTTGCCCTTACTGGCACAAGTTTAAGATTTAACATTTCTGAAAAACCTCTATAATTTGCATAAAAAGGTTCTATTACTATTATTTCATCTCCAGGGTCTGCAACACTTCCAAGTGCAAAAATTATTGCTTCACTTCCACCCGTAGTTATTATTATTTCTTCTTTTTCTAAAGGTATATTCCATTTCTTGTAATAATCAGAAAAAGCTTCTCTTAGCTCCATTAAACCTGCTGAATGAGAATATGAAACAATATCATTTTTTTCAGTTTTATCTTTTATTGCATCAAAAAAAGCCTCAGGTGTTTTTAAATCAGGTTGACCTATATTGAGATGATAAACTTTTTTTCCTTTTTGTTTTGCTTCATCTGAATACGGTATTAATTTTCTAATTGGAGATTCCTGCATATTTAATACTCTCTTTGAAAAATTCATAAAACCACTCCTCAAACTGTGAAATTTTTTTCATATAAATATTACAACAAAAAAACTTTAATTTCAATTGTGTGAATTAAACTAATATTATCAAAAATTGAAGATAATTTTTGATTAAGTTGAAAAATTATCTTCTTTTACATAATTAATAATAAATAATATTGTTAATATTTGCACATTCATAATTACTAATTACTATTTGTATTAATATTGACAAAAATACTTTTAATCTTCATTTGATTATATATATGATATAATTTTATAAACCCTTATCATAAATTAAACAACAAATAAAATCAAATATCACTTTATTAATAAATAATTTTTAAAAACTTAAATTCAAATTATTGTTTGAAACATTAAAACAACATTATCCAAATTAATTATATTTTTTTATAATTTATATTTTTTTATATTATAATAATTTTACAATTATTAAATATTGTATTTCTAATCAAATACTATAAAATCACATTATGGATGGAGGGAATAATATGAAAAAGAACTATGTATTAGATACTAATGTTTTAATTCATGATCCAGAATCTATTTACAAGTTTGAAGATAATAATGTTATAATTCCTTTTCCTGTACTCGAAGAAATCGATGGATTAAAAAATCGAAATGATAAAGTAGCAAAATCTGCAAGAGAGGTTAATAGAATCTTAGATAATATTAGAAAAGAAGGCAATTTACAAAAAGGTATTAAACTAAAAAATGGTGGAATTTTAAAGATTCTGGCTCTCACTTCTAAAGATTTAAAAGCAAGTATACCTGATTTTTTAGGAAATTCAAAAGATGATTTTATAATATATTATGCTTTAAATTTAAAAAATTCTATTAAAGATATTGAAACTATTTTTGTGAGTAAAGATTTAAATTTAAGAATTAAATCAGAATCCATTGGAATAAAAAGCGAAGATTATTTAAATGATAAAATTGATATGAAATTTATGTATGATGGATATATTTCTAAGAAAGATTTGGATTTAAATTCTGATACATTTAATTTATCTCAAGCATCTTTGAACAAAGATGAAATATATCCCAATATTTATTTAGAAACTCAAAATAATAATTACAAATTAAATGCTGAAAAAAGTAATTTTGAAAAAATAAATATAACTTTTAATACCGAAATTTTAAACATTAAACCAAGAAATATAGAACAGTTATTTGCTTTAGATGCTTTATTAGATGATTCTATTCCTTTTGTAACATTAATAGGCATGGCTGGTACTGGAAAAACACTTCTGGCACTTGCTGCAGGAATCTTTATGACTTTAGAATTAAAAAAATATAGCAAATTATTGATCTCAAAACCTGTAATACCCATGGGGAAAGATATAGGTTATTTACCTGGAAGCATAGAAGAAAAAATGAAACCTTGGTTACAACCAATTTATGATAATATGGATTATCTTTTTTCTGGAAAAGGAAAATCTCCAGAAGAATATTTAACAAAAAAACAGCTAATAGAAATAGAAGTTTTGTCATATATAAGAGGTCGTTCTATACCAAATCAATATATCATAATAGACGAAGCTCAAAATTTAACTCCAGCAGAAGTAAAAACCATTTTAACGAGAGTCGGCGAAAATACAAAAATAGTTCTTACAGGAGACCCTTATCAAATAGATAATCCTTATCTTGATGAATCTTCTAATGGATTAGTTTATGCAGCTTCTAAATTTAAATATATAGATATTTCAAGTAATATAATAATGAAAAAAGGAGAAAGATCTAAATTAGCTTCTTATTCTGCAAAAATTTTATAATTATTAACTTGATATTGTAAATCTTTATTTTAAGTATTTTAAAGTTTTTCATTTATAATTAAATAAAGTAATGTAATTGGGAGGAAATAATGCATAAAAATATTAATGAAGATGATAATTTTCAAGAATATGATATATTTATAGATGTGGATAAAAATGATATCCATTTAATAACTTATCTTCTTGAAGCGGAACCACATATGATGAATATAAGGAATAGGCAAGAAAATGGATATTTAAAAATAATAGTTCCTTCATATTTTTTGAACGATTCTTTAACCCTTATAGACTCTCTTAAAACTCAAGCCTTTCACATGGAGGTTGTTAAAGTTGAGCCACACAACGGGGTTGTTTAAATATATACCAATACCTCGAGAGCATAAACCAGATATATATTCAATAGATTATAAAAAAATGAAAAAATGGGGTATAACTACTATTTTATTCGATTATGATTTTACAGTAACTGTATGGAAAGAAAAAAAAATCACGAATAAGACGCTCGAACTTTTCGAGCGTCTTTTAGATGATGGTTTTAAAGTAGCAATTGTTACAAATGCAAAAAAAGAACGGGCTATACATATTGAAGAAAGAACAAAAGGCAAAGTTAGAGTTTTTTCAAATATGAAAAAACCCGGCATAAAAAAACTCAAAGATGTTCTAAATATTTTAAATTCACAAAACTCCAAAACAATGATGATCGGAGATCTATTTATAACTGATGTCTTCGCTGGTAATAAACTTGGTTTATATACTATTCTTATAAATCCATATACTTACCAGATAGACAGTAAATTTAAAAAATTCATGGCAAATTTTTCAAAATTTGTATATTTCATATTCTTTTATACGATAGGGTGGTTTTTTAGATTGATGGATTTAGCTGTACCTAATGAATTTAAAGATAATATTTTTGGAATCGATTATGATCATTTAAAAAAGACAAATCATAAACTTATAATTTTTGATTTTGATAACACTTTAGTTGCTTGGCATTCAAAAAACTTAAATTCAAAATCAAAAGATTTATTTGCTAAACTAAAAGGAATGGGGTTTGAAATCCTTATAGCTACAAATGGAAGGGATAGTAGATTTGATTCTGTTAAATCTGAAATATCTGAATTTGATATAAAAATTCAAACTCTTTCTTTAAAGCCTTTTAATTTTAAACTCAAAAAAAAGGTCAAATTACTTGGATATAAACCAAGAGAATGTGTTTTGATTGGAGACCAACTTTTTACTGATATTACAGCAGGTAATTCATCAGGATTTTATACCATAAAAGTAAATCCAATAAGTAAAAAAGAAGGTAAATGGACAAAATTTATAAGAAATTTTGAAAAATTGAGCATAAAAATGATGCGAAAAAAACCAACTCTTTTTAAAGGAGAGGATGAAATATGAAATGTGAAGGTTGTGGCATAAAAATTCAATCTATAGATGAAAATAAAAGTGGTTATTTGCCACAAAATGTACTAGACGAAAAAATAATAAATAATGAAAAAATACTATGTCAAAGATGTTTCAAATTAAAAAATTATAATCAATTAATGCCTTTAGATATAAATTCTGATTTCTATCCACAACTCGACAAAGTTTTAAAAGACTTCAAAACTGTTATATGGGTAATTGATATAATAGATTTTGATGGTACTTTTAGAAAAGATTTAGCTGAAAAGTTAAAAAATAAAAATGTTATTTTAATTGTAAATAAAATAGATTTACTTCCAAAAAGTTCTGCACTTTCAGAAATTAAAGAATGGTTATTTAAAAAAGTTAGAAAATATCTAAATATTAAAAAAGATAATATCAGAATGGTTTCTTCTAAAAAAGGTTTTGGTTTACAACGTGTTAGAAAATTAATAACTATGACAGAAAAAGAAAAAGTTTTAATTATGGGTGTCACTAATGTTGGAAAATCTTCTTTATTGAATAAACTTATAAATAAAGATATAACTGTAAGTTCTTATCCTGGAACAACATTAAATGTAATTAAAACTAAATTAGATCAAAGTAACATTGAAATATATGATACTCCTGGAATTGAACCAAATGATAGATTTTGTGATATTTTAGATATACATTCACAAGTTAAAATGATTCCAAATAAAGAAATAACTATACAAACATTAAAAGCAGATCCTGATAAATATGTTTTTTTAAGTGGATTGGCTTATTTTAAAATACTTGAACATGGAGATTATGATTTAAGACCTATATTTTCTATATTTATGTCTCAAAATATAGGTATTCATATAACAAAAGAAGAAAAAGTTGAAGATATTTTAAAAAATAGGAAAGTCGCCTTCCCACCATATAATGAAGAATTTGATTATAAAAAACTCAAATTTAATGAATATGAATTAAATATAAAAGAAGGTTATGATCTTTCATTACCCGGATTGGGATGGGTTTCTGTAAAAAGAGGGCCATTAAATATTAAACTATTTATACCAGAAAAAATGAGCTATATTATAAGAAAATCTATGATAAAACCAAAAATATAATTTTTTTACGGAGGTGTAAAAATTGAAATTAAAAGAAAAAGGTATAAAAGTTGGAGTATCAAATAAACATATTCATTTGTCAAGAAAAGACTTAGATATTTTATTTGGTGATGGTTATGAATTAACCCCAATTAAAGACTTAGGTCAACCTGGACAATATGCCGCAGATGAAGTAGTAGATATAGTAGGTCCAAAAGGAACTATTCCAAGAGTGAGAGTTTTAGGACCTGTTAGAAAAGATACTCAATTAGAAGTATCAAAAACAGATGCGTTTAAATTGGGTGTTAATCCTCCAGTAAGAGATTCAGGAGATATTTCTGGATCTGAAGGTATAAAAATAGTAGGACCTAAAGGCGAAGTAGAAATTAAAGAAGGTGTAATATTAGCAAAAAGACATATACATATGCATACTGATGATGCAGCTTTCTATAACTTAAAAGATAAAGATATTGTATCTGTTTTATCAAAAACAGATGGAAGAAATTTAATATTTCAAGATGTTTTAATCAGAGTAAGTGATAAATATGCTTTAGAATTTCATGTCGACACCGATGAAGCAAATGCCGCATTGTTAAGAAATAATGATTTAATATATATTATTGAAGAATTTTAATGTGAGTCGATAGACTCACATTTTAAAATTTTATGATACTTTATTTAAAATCTTGACTAAAGATAAAACTTATAGTATAATATCTTTGGTTTAAGCAGGAGTAGCTACAGTCGGTAGAGCGCCGCCTTGGTAAGGCGGAGGTCGTGAGTTCAAGTCTCATCTCCTGCTCCATATGCGGAAATAGCTCAGCGGTAGAGCACTTGCTTGCCAAGCAAGGGGTCGCGGGTTCAAATCCCGTTTTCCGCTCCATAATCCCCTTTTATAGGGGATTTTTTCTTATATTTATGTTTTAATATTTAATTTTATAATAAAAAAATGATAAAATATTATTAATTTAAATTAAATTATTATTAGGGGCTTGAAAATCATGAATAGAAATATTTATATTCTCAGAAGATTGAATACTAATCGTCTTGTGAAATTATCTCAAGTAGGAGATAAAGAAGCGATGGGGATAATTTTGGAAAAATTCGAACCAATGATTAAATCTGTTGTTTCTAAGTATTATGGCGCATGGGCTGATTTTGAAGATTTTGTACAAATTGGTTTTGTAGGATTAATGCAAGCTGTATTTAATTATGATGAAAATTCAAATTCTAAATTTTCAACTTTTGCTTATTTAAATATATCCTCTGAAGTTAAATCTTTTGTTACTTATTTAAATAGACAAAAAAACAAAGTGCTTACAGAAGCTATAAGCATAGAAAATACTTATGATGATTTTAATGAAGGATTTGAATATTATTTAAAAGATCCAGAGAATCAAACTAAAAATCTCTTATTAAATTATGTAATAGACAGTGCTTTAATAGAATTAAATGAAGATGAAACAGATATAGTAAATTTATGGTTTGATGGTTTTTCTTATAAAGAAATTTCAAAAAAATTAATTGTAAAACAAAAAAAAGTTGATAATACTATACAAAAATTAAAAAAAATTTTGCAAACAAAAAAAGATTTGTATCAAAATTTGATGTTTTTTATTGGAGGTGAAGAATGAAATCAAAAATAATTCTTATTTTTATAAGTGTTTTAGCATTAATCTTGTCTATAATTACGGAAATAAGAATGGTTAATTTTAAAAATTACTCTCAAAAACAAATAAACAGATTATCAAATGAATTAAATCAAAAAAATTCTCAATTAGAAAAAGATATAAATCAAATGAACTCTTATTTTAAACCCAATGGTTTAGTAGAAAAATATATAGTTTCTAATAGTCTTTTAAAAAAACAAATGGATGATTTAGATAAAATATTGACTCAATTGCAATCAGAAGATAGAACTGGATATATTCAAATATATATAATAGGTTCAAAAGATGTTTGGAGTTCTTTCAAAGATAATAATGGAAAATATTTGTTTCAAGGTAATTTAACACCAGGTTTAAACCCTTATAAATTTTATTTTTTTAAATCTCCAAATATAAAAACAGATTATACCTATATAATCCCTTATAATAGCTCATTTAAAAGCGGAGACCCATCAAAAGTATTTTTTTTAATACAAGAACCTGGACAATCAAGACTTTTAAAACATCCAGATATAAATATTCAAAACATATCTAAAGATCTTAACTTATATATACCCACAATAACAGGTAATTAGTAATTGTGAAAAAGTGCTTATATGTGGTATAATTAACAATATAAAAATAAATGGAGGTTATATAAATGGAAAGAGAGTATAATCCTGTTGAATTTGAAAAAAAATGGCAAAAAGTTTGGGAAGAAAAAAAAGCTTTTCAAACTCCTCAGAATTCAGAAAAACCAAAATTCTATAATCTAATAATGTTTCCATATCCCTCAGGAACTCTCCATGTAGGACATGTTAAAAATTATACTATTGGAGATGTTGTAGCAAGATATAGAAAAATGACAGGTTATAATGTTTTACATCCATTTGGATATGATTCTTTTGGTTTACCTGCTGAAAATGCGGCAATAAAACAAGGTAACATACATCCGGAAAAATGGACTTTAAAAAATATAGATATAATAAGAAATCAAATAAAAAAAATGGGTATTTCTTATGATTGGAGTAGAGAAATAATGACTTCTTCAGAAGAATACTATAAATGGACTCAATGGATATTTATAAAAATGTATGAAAAAGGACTTGTTTATAAGAAAAAAGCAGCAGTTAATTGGTGTGATGATTGTAAAACAGTTCTTGCAAATGAACAAGTTGTAAATGGCTCTTGTGAAAGATGTGGTCATGAAGTTGAAATAAAACATTTAGAACAATGGTATTTCAAAATAACTGATTATGCAGAAAGACTTTTAAATGATATAGACAAACTTGATGAATGGCCTGAAAATGTTAAAATAATGCAAAAAAATTGGATAGGTAAAAGTGTTGGTGCTGAAGTTGAATTTAAAATTGAAGGTAAAGATGAAACTATAAATGTTTTTACTACAAGACCTGATACATTATGGGGAGTAACTTTTATGGCTTTAGCTCCAGAATCTCCATTAGTTGACATTTTGACTACTGATGAAAATAAAAAAGATGTATCTGATTTTCTAAAAAAGGTTGGATTAGAAGATAGATTTAAAAGAACAGCAGAAGGAGCAAAGAAAGATGGGGCTTTCACTGGAAGTTATGCTATTAATCCTGTAAACAATGAAAAGATCCCAATATATGTTGCAAATTATATTCTTTATGAATATGGAACTGGTGCTATCATGGCTGTTCCAGCTCATGATCAAAGAGATTATGAATTTGCAAAGGTTTTCGATTTAAATATCAGACAAGTAATAGATGGTGAAAATGCTGATATATCTGAAAAGGCTTTTACAGAAGACGGAGTTATGATAAATTCAGAAAATTTTAATGGTAAGAAAAATAGAATAGCTTTAAAAGAAATTTTAAATTGGCTTGAAGAAGAAAAAATTGGAAAACAAAAAACACAATATAAATTAAGAGATTGGTTAATATCAAGGCAAAGATATTGGGGCGCACCTATTCCTATAATTTATTGTGATAAATGTGGTACAGTTCCTGTACCAGAAAAAGATCTACCAGTAAAATTACCAAGAGATGTAAAATTCGAAACAACTGGAAAGAGCCCTCTTGTTGATAATAACGATTTCAAAGAAACTAAATGTCCAATATGTGGTGGAACAGCTCATAGAGAAGTTGATACTATGGATACCTTTGTTGATTCATCATGGTATTATTTGAGATATGTAAACCCACATAAAAATGATATGATATTTGACTCAGAAGATGTAAACAATTGGTTACCTGTAGATCAATATATAGGCGGAGTAGAACATGCTATACTTCATCTTTTATATTCAAGATTTATAACCAAAGTACTTCATGATATGAATTTAATAAATTTTGAAGAACCTTTTAAAAATCTTTATACTCAAGGAATGATCTATAAAGATGGAGCTAAAATGTCTAAATCAAAAGGAAATGTAGTATCTCCAGAAGATATTATAAATAAGTTTGGAACTGATTCGTTGAGAACTTATATATTATTTATGGGACCACCAGAAAAAGATACGGAATGGAATGATTCTGGTGTGGAAGGTGTTTATAGATTTTTAAATAAAGTTTGGAACTCATATATGAAATTTATTGATGAAGTAAAAGATATAAAATTTGATAAATCTAAATTAAATTTAAAAAACAAAGAAGAAAAAGCATTGAGAAGAAAATTACATCAAATAATTAAAAAAGCCACTAACGATATAGAAGGTAATTTTCAATTTAATACCGCTATAAGTGCTATGATGGAACTTTCTAATGAATTAAATAATTATTTAAAAAATAATGAAAATAATTTAAATTACATGCTTTTAAGAGAAATTGCTGATAATTTTGCTTTGATGTTATCACCAATTGCACCTCATATATCTGAAGAGTTATGGCATCTTTTAAATCATGAATCATTAGTAATTGATTCTAATTGGCCAACTGTAGACGAAGAAGCATTGAAAGTAGATGAATTAACAATAGTTATTCAAGTAAATGGTAAATTAAGATCTCAATTAAATGTATCAGTAGAAGAAGATTCTGAAATAATTAAAAAATTAGCTTTAGAAGATGAAAAAATATTAAAACATATAGAAGGTAAAAGTATTGTAAAAGTCATATATGTACCGAAAAAATTAGTTAATATTGTTGTGAAGGGGTGAGAAAATGAGAGCTCCTAAAATACCAAAACCAACGGTAAGGAGACTGGCAATCTATTATAGATGTCTTAATAAATTGAAAGAAAATGGTATCGAAAAAACCTCTTCCAAAGAAATGGCCGATTTATTGGGAATAAAGGCTTCTCAAGTTAGGAAAGATCTATCTTATTTCGGTGAATTTGGAAAAAGAGGAGTAGGTTATAATGTTGACAAACTTTCTTTTAAATTAAAAGAAATCCTTGGATTGAAGAAAAACTGGAATGTTGCAATAGTTGGTGCAGGTAATCTTGGTTATGCTATAGCTAATTATTCAGGTTTAGAAAAAAATGGGTTCAAAGTTGTTACCGCTTTTGATAATGATGAAAAAAAGATTGGTAATATGATAGTCCCTGGTGTAAAAATAGAAAGAATACAGGATATCGAAAAAATAATAAAAACATATAATGTGGAAATAGCAGTTCTTTCCGTTCCTGTAAATG
This sequence comes from Oceanotoga teriensis, assembly GCF_003148465.1. NCBI lineage: Bacteria > Thermotogati > Thermotogota > Thermotogae > Petrotogales > Petrotogaceae > Oceanotoga > Oceanotoga teriensis. Next base: position 33,047 of record NZ_QGGI01000002.1, on the reverse strand, counting down.
CAGCTCAAGAAGTTGTAGATATACTTCTTGAAGCAGGAATTAAAGGTATTCTAAATTTCACTCCTACATCTTTATCTGTTCCAGAAAATATATCTGTAGAAGATGTAGACTTTGTAATATCTTTAAAATCATTAACCTTTGAAATAGCTTCGGCCGAAAATGAATTATAACATTAGTGGGGAAAATCCCCACTTTCTTTTACAAAAAATATATAATAAGGTGATTAAATGCCAAATTTTAGAACTCATATAATCTCAGGAATAATAGGATTTCCTATTTTTTTCTTTGTATTCAATATAATAAGTTATTTATTTACTAAAAATTTTTATTCTTTTTCAGCTTCTGAAATAACAATATCTTATGCTCTTTTTATACTTGGGAGTGATTTTCCAGATGTAGATCATCAAAAATCTTTAATAAATAGATTTTTCAGAATATTATTAATACTTGTTTCTGTATATTATTTTTTTGAATATGACTATATTTTTAAGCATTATATCCCATTTAAAGGACCTTTTTATTATCTTTTGATAATTTTTGTAGGAATATCTGTTGGAACTTTGTTTGGCATAATTTTCAATAATACTACTAAACATAGAGGTGCATGGCATTCTATTTTAACAGCTGTTCTATTATCTGTAATACTATTTTTACTAAATACTAAATATTACATATTAATAAAATTTTTTTATAGTTTTAGTTTATTCATAGGTTATATAACTCATTTATCTTTAGATACAATAAACACAAATCTTAAAAAAAAGAAAAGAATCAAAATAAAAAATAAAAAATAAAAAACTTCGATGAAGTTTTTTATTTTTTTATTATATTATATTTTTTTAGCATTGAGTATATAATAACTGCTAATAAAATATTCACAATACTTGCTACTATCAACATAGGCATTATTCCCAAAACTCCTTTAAAAGTAATAATTTTTACAACTATAAAAGGAGATACAATACCATTTAAAATTACACCTATTAAAATAGATATAATCTTATTTTTTTGATATAATTTACCAAAAATATAAGTTATCGCAAACATTGCTAAAGCAAGAGGTATATGATAAAGTTGAAAATAAAAACCAGAATTCCATGATGTAAAAAAATGTCCCAGTAAAGATGCAATTCCTCCGTATAAAGGATTTATAATACTCAACAAAAATCCTGGCATAGAATCAAGTGCTATACTTCCAACTGGTGATGGAAATTTTAAAAATGATAATATAAAAGCTAAAGCAGTAAAAATACCTATTAATGAAATTTTTTTTGACATGTTTAAACTCCTTTGAAAATTTATTTAATCCCAATTTTTTTTATCTAATGTTTTACCTGTAATCTTTTCAAAATTTTCCACAGCTAAAGGTTTTTGAAGATATAAAGGTTTTAGATTGTTAATATCAACACTTTTAGAGATTTTTTCTATATCAATAAAAACATCCTTATCAAAAAATATTTCTCTATGATCATTTTTTAAATCATATTTATTCTTAAAATACAAAGCCTCTTCACCTAAAAGAGTATATCCATTCAAATAACTTTTAAAATCTGAAAAATTAACCATTTCAGGTTCATTTATGCGCATTTCATTTTCATATAAAGCTATATAAGCAGCATCTTCTCTCGCCCTTTTCAATACAGCTCTTTTAACAACTTTTTTATCTTTTAAACAGAGATTAACAATATCAGTAAAATAAAATTTTCTAATTGAAAAATCTTCAAAAGGCATTAATAAACCTTGCAAGGTAACAATTGATATTCTAATCCCTGTAAAAGAACCAGGGCCTATATCTATAAAATAATTTTTTATATCTTTTAATTTGAGTTTATTTTCTTTTAAAAGTTGATCTATTTTTATTATTATTTGAGATCCAGAATTTCTACCAGTTGCTGTTTTTATCAAAATATCATTTTCATTTTTGAGACCAATATAAACTTCTTTCGAAGATGATGATATTATCAAAGAATTATTCATTAAAATCTCCTCTTTCTTTAATTTTCATAGCATGTTTATAAGTACTTATAGATTCATTATATTTATCCATTTTTTCATAAACTTTAGCAAGAAATATATAATATTTAAAATTGTTTGGCTCTTTTAAAAGAAGTTTATTAATTATCCTAAAAGAGAAAATGGGTAATCCCATTTTAACAAAGAATTCTGCTATACGTATATTTGGAAATACCTCTATTATCATTACAAAAAGTATAAAAATAATTAATATTGGAATTATTATGAATAAATAATTATATTTTTTATCTTTGTCTGATGATTCATTTTTATTTTGTTCTAAATTTTTTATCGTCTCAGTGCTAGAATTTGTTTTTTTATCAATATCTAAAATTTTCATTTTATTTATACTTTCAATTTGATCATATAAAATATCTATTTCTTTATTTATTTCAGCATTTATATTCAATTTATCTCTTGAAAAATCTAATACCATTTTTTCTTTTAAATTTCCAACTTTTATATTTAAAGTTTTTAATAAATTTAAAATTAAATCATCTATCAAATCGTGTTTTATATTTAAACCTTGAGATTTATATATATAACTCAAAGAATCTTCTATAAAATCATTTAAATCTGTTTTTTCTACAAAATAAACACTATTATTTAAAGATGTAAGTTTTTGTTTTATATCAAAATAAGAATTTAAGAGTATATAAGTTTCAAGATTTTTTTCATTTATAGAATTAATATCTTTCATAAATCCCAATAATTTATATGCCCCTATATAATCCTTTTCTTCAATAGAAAAAGATTCATTTGAAATTATATCATCAATTTTTTTCAAATACACAACAGGAACATACTTTACTATGAATGCTTTTTGACTTTCATCTAAAAATGTAGAATTATTTATAGATTTTTTTATTAAATAATTAATATATATATCATACTGGGTTATATTTATTCTTTTTTCAAATTTTTCAATTCTATATAGATATTTGACATAATTTTTAGATTCATCTGGATTTATCAAATAATCTTCAACCCTTTCAACCATGTTTGGAAAAACTATTATTAATTTTTCAATATCATCTTCAGAAAAATTGAAATTTGGAGGTATTAAACTCAAATTAGTTGCAAATGCTCTAAAATCTTCTGTAATTATACTTTTAACAAAATTATATTTTGAATATTTTTCATATAAAAAACGTTTTGCAGATATTATTCTTCCTGCATTTTCTATTTCTTCACTATATCCAAACTCACTTAAATATTTTAAAAATTCATCCCATGAAAGTTCTAAAGTATTTTCATTCTTAGATAAATTTAGTATATCTTCTACACTAATAGCAAAAGAAGTTAAAAATGATAGCAAAATCATTAATATTATTATATATCTTTTCAAAAATATTTCAGCTCCTTTCAAAAGTAGGAGATACAAAATGTTTCCAAAAAACTTTAATCGATATTCCTATTGGAACAGCTATTATAGGACCTACAAATCCAAATATATATCCAAATATCAAAATTGAAATTATTACTGCCACTGGATTTATTCTGGCACTACCTTTCATGACATACAAGAAGAATATAAAAGCAGATGTATGTAATATGATCATTATTAAAAGCAATATTAGCATTTTAGTCAATCCACTTGATATACCAACTAATATTAAAGGAATAAACTCAAAAATAACTCCAACGATGGGAATAAAATTTGTTAATGCCGCCCAAAAACTCATCAATAAAGAATATTTAACTCCTAATATATTCATTATTATAAAAGCTCCAATCCCAACAAAAAGAGCCGCAAATAAAGTAGAGATAACAAAACTTTTTAAGTTAACATATAAATCTTTTAGAAATGATATAGATGTGTTTCTTATAGATTTAGGAAATAAATTTCCTGCTTTTAATTTAAAAGAATCAAAGTAAAAACTTCCATATATAGTTATTAAAACTAAGTAAAAGATAAAAGAACCTATTTTCCCACCTAAATTAGGCATTTGTATTAAAGCATCGTTTATGAAGGATATTATTTTAGGTCTCAAAGTTATCAAAAATTCAGTTACATTTTTTTCTATATCATCAAATTTTTCTGGGAATAATTCTCTCCATTCTTGCTTTTCAAAGATTCCATTTAAAAAATTTATAAAATTAGAAACCTCACCAATCACGGTAGGTATTAAAAAAACCAATAAAAATATAAGACTTATAAATATTATTAATATAGATATTAAAATTGCAAATTTTTTAGGCATTTTTAAAAATTTCATAAAAAATTTAGAAAATAATTCTACAACAAATATAACCCCAAGAGAAAAAACCAGAATAGAAAAAACCTGCATAGAAAGCGCTGCTATAGAAAAAAATATTATTAAATATATTGAATTAAATATAGCCGCTTTTTGGTTTTTAGTCACAAAATTCCACCTCATTTATTTTGATATTCAAAATAAGATCTTATAATCTCCATATCATTAGTTTTTCCAAGAACTACCATCAATTTTATTCTTGCTTTAGGACCAGAAACTTCTTGACCCATTATAATTCCTCTATTTTTGAGGTCTGCTCCTCCTCCCTTATATCCATACACTCCAAGAACTCTCCCTTTAAAGCATCTCGATACTAATACCACTGGTATTTTTTTATTTATTAATTCTTCAATAGCATCAGCTACGGGTTCTGGAACATTTCCTCTTCCAAATCCCTCGATAACAACACCTTTATATCCAAGATCTGGAAGTTCTTTTATTATTCTTCCATCATCTCCAGTATAAGTTTTTATTAAAGCCACTTTATCTTCTATTTTATCGGTATTTATATGCATTCTTAATAAAGATCTTCTAAAAAAAATAACAGTATCTTCATCAACCATACCAAGTGGACCATATCCAAGTGAATCAAAAGTCGCTACATTACTTGTATAAGTTTTTGTAACTTCTCTCGCAGCATGTATCTCATCATTTAAACAAACTAAAACTCCTTCTTCTATTGAATGTAATGCACAAGCTACTCTTACTGAAGCTATTAAATTTCTTGGTCCATCTGTAGCTGGTTCATTCCAATCTCTCATCGCCGCTGTCATAACTACAGGTTTTACAGTATCAAGCAATAAATCTAAAAAATATGCCGTTTCTTCAAGTGTATCCGTTCCATGGGTTATAACTATACCATCTATATCTTTCCTATTCAATATTTTTCTCACAAATTTAGAAAGATCAAACATTTTATCAGGAGTCATGTGTGGACTTGGTATATTTGAAAATTCAAAAAGTTCTGTTTCTGCCATATCTCTCAAATAAGGAATATCATTCAAAGATTTGTTTAGTTCATCAGATGGAATAACTCCGAGAATTGGATCATGTCTCATTGCAATAGTTCCACCAGTAGTTATTATAGCTATTTTTTTCATTATTTAAGAACCCCCAAGCTTATTAATTTTTTCATTTAAATTATACCATGTATATTTAACACTTTAAATCATAACTATAATAAAAAAACAAAAAATAATGAATTAACAGTATTTTAAATTTGTCCTACATCATTTCTTATTGTTATTTACAGATAATTTTTGTATAATATAAGAAAAGAAGAAATAAAAATAAATAAGAAAGGGGAACAAAAAATGAATAATAATTGGAGAGTCTTTTGGGACCCCAATGACCCTGACTATGAGGCAAATATAAAAATTGCCCGTGGTCTTTCTAATGATATAGGAATTTCTGAATTCCTTGGAAAACTTCTAGTAAGTAGGGGTCTAAAAGATAAAAATGAAGCTGTTGAATTTTTAAATCCCTCTAAAAATCAAGTAATAGATCCTTTTTACTTAAAAGATATGGATAAAGCTGTATCTTTACTCAAAGAAATAAAACAAAAAGAAGAAAAAATCGTCGTATTTGGAGATTATGATGTTGATGGAGTAACTGCAGCTGCAACATTATATATGGGTTTGAAAGATCTTGGTTTTAATGTTGATGCTTATATTCCTTCGAGAATGGATGAAGGTTATAGTCTGAATATGGATGCAATATCTGATTTTAATAAAAATGGATTCAAAAACATAATAACCGTAGATTGTGGAATAACTTCAATTGAAGAAATAAGCTTTGCAAAAAAACTTGGGATGAAAGTAATAGTAACAGATCATCATGAACAGCAAGAAAACCTTCCACCAGCTGATGCCGTTGTAAACCCAAAGAGAAAAGATAATAATTATCCTTTTAAGGGACTTGCTGGAGTTGGAGTTGCTTTTAAAGTTTTATTGGCTTTATCTAAAGAAATAAATCCTTCTTTTGATCCATATAATTATATAGACTTAGTAGCTATAGGAACTATTGCTGACATAGTACCTCTTTTATCAGAAAACAGATATTTTGTAAAAAGAGGTTTAGATAAAATAAGAAAAAATCCTTTAAAAGGCGTAGAAGCTCTTCTAAAAGAATTGAAAATAGTTCCTTCAGAAATAAAATCACATATAATAGCTTATAAAGTTGCACCTAAAATTAATGCTGCCGGAAGAATGGCCGATGCTTTTACAGCGTTTAAACTTTTGACATCAAAAAATGATTCAGAAATACAAAAAAATGTAAGTGCTTTAATAAAACTCAACAGTAAAAGACAAGCAAAAGAAAAAGAGATTTATCTCTTTGCTTTAAGTCAAATGGATGTAAACCCAGAATATAAAAAAGATAAAGTAATAGTATTGAGTGGAGATAACTGGCATCTTGGTGTTCTTGGCATAGTTGCTTCAAAACTTTCTTCTCAATTCAATAAACCCGTACTGATGATTTCAAAAGAAGAAACTTTTGGAAAAGGTTCGGCAAGAAGTCCTCAAGGAATTAACTTAATGGATTTGTTTAAAAATTCTTCTAAAGAAGATTTATTTCAAGAATTTGGAGGCCATGAATTAGCAGCTGGATTTTCCGTCCCAAATGATAATTTAGATTTATTAAGAACTAAGGTAAATGAATCATATTTTGATTTATATGGAGAAAAAAAGCCTATTTCAGAAGTTTCAATAGATATGGAAATAGAAAAAATTTGGCCTACATTCTTCGATGAAATAGAAAAATTAGAACCATATGGTTATAAAAATCCAGAGCCTGTATTCTTAATGAAAAATGTTAAAGCGGAAAACATGAAATTCTTTGGTAATGCAGTAGAAAGTTTTGCAGGTAAAATAAGAAATAAAAAAGATTTAATAATGGACATAATTGGATATGGATTAGCTCCAAATTTAAAAGAAGCGAGATATAATAATCCAACAAGCATATATTTAGATATAGTTGGTAATTTTAGACAAGAAAATTCATATAATTTAAAACATAAATTTTTAAAATTTTATTTGAAAGATTTAAATTTAAAAAGCAATGAGCAGTTAAATAAAGATATAAGTTCTTTAGACATAAATAGCATCTTAAAAGAAGAAACTTATAAAGTATCAAAAATAGATGTTATAAAAGATAATATTTCAGAAAACAAAATTGCCATGTTTTTGCCAAGTAGAATTAAATATGCCGCAATGTTAAAAAAAATATTTGATTCTATTAACAATAATAAAAAAGTTGTTATAATAGGTGCTTCTAATATAGTTTTAAAACATACTTATAATATAATTTCATCTTATATATCTTCATCTAATATGTATTTTAATAAAAAATCAAGAATAAATAATAAAACTATATTAAATCAAAAAATTATATTTATAACAGTACCAGCATTTTTTCATAATTTAAAAATGTTTAGTTCTGATATATTTGAAATTATAATTGATGAACCATTTTATTCTATGGCACATCCAGCTATAAAAAACATAAAAGAATATACAGAATTCAGAAAATATATAATTTTCAAAAAAAATAATATATCTTCTTTTGGAACATTATTTCATACAAGCTTAAAAGAATATTTTAAAAGAGCTGGATTTAAAGTTTTGGTATCAAATGTAAGCCCATCAAACTATGAAATTATAAGAGAAAAGAAAAAATTATCTGAAATATTAAATGATTATATAAATGAAAATATAAATAAAGTAATAATGCTAAATGATGAAACAAAACAAACAAAACTTTCTAAAATAATATCAGATCAATTCAATATTTTAGAAGACTCTATAAAAGTTTTTAACAATTCGATGGAATTTACATATAAATTATTAGTAAAAGAAAATTTCAAAAAAAATAATTCAAACATACTAATATCTTCATATTCAAATAATGGATTATCGATGGAATTAAAAGGCAAGAATCCTATATTTATAATATTAGATGTTCCAAAAACAAGACTTGAATTAATAGATATCGTAGCTTCTTGGTCATCAAAAAAAGGAGTTATAAAGTTTGTTCTTGCTTATGATGAAAAGTTTAGAGCAAGATTATCATATGATTTTGCACGTATGTATCCATCGAGTAATGTATTAAAACAAACATATGATTTTATAAAAAATAATCCTTCACAAAAAGAAAATGAAATAATAAATAAAATGTTTAAAGGTGATATTGAATTTGGTAAAGTTGTCTTAGATGAATTAACTGATACAGGATTAATTATTAACTTATCAAACAAATATGAAATTTTTGAAGATTTTAACTTAAAATTACTTCATAACTCAGTGAAAAATAAAGAAAGTATATTAGATGGTTGGCTTATAAAAGATAGTATACATTTTTTTGAAGATATTGATAGTAAAAAATTTATGGAACTTTTCAAAACAAATATAACAGATTTTAAGTTTAAAGGAGTTTAAAATGACAGAATTAAGAACTACTCTCGATATAAATATGGTGATTTTAATAAAAAATTATGAAATAATTTATGTCAAGGATCTTTTAAAAAATAATAATATATTTTCTAAAATATTTCCTGCTCCAAAAACAGTTCTTGAAGTTTGTGCACCAGTTTTAACCGCAAGCAGTAAAGATGAAAAAATAATAAAAAATATTTTGGAAGAAAATGGTATTATATTTGAAATTAAAAAACTAAATAAAGATATTATATGGGAGCTATTAAAAAGATGAAAATTTATGGAATAGATCATGGAGACAAAAGATGTGGTATATCAAGTGCAAATGAAATTTTAAGAATATCAGTTCCTAAAGATACTGTAGAAAAAGAAAATTTATTAAATTATTTACAAAATGAAAAAATAAACTCTTCAGATACTTTAGTTTTTGGTATGCCTTTATCTATGTCTGGTAGATACTCTACCCAAACGTACAATGTTATAAATGAAGCTTTAAAAATCAAAGATATCTTAAAATGTAAAGTCTTCTTAGTAGATGAAAGACTTACATCAAAGATATTATTTAATCAAGTAAAAGGAAAAGTGAATAGTAAAAAAGTAAAAAATAAAAAAGATCAAAATTCAAGTTCTTTAATTCTTTCAACTTATTTATCTAATCCAAATTCAGGAATAGAATTAATAAATAAAGAAGTATATAAAATAGAACTCAAAGATCAAAACATATTGATATATGATATTGCAATCGAAAATTTATCAACTGAATGCGATCTTTTCATAAATGATCCTTGGATATTTTGGTATTATTTCAATAAAGGGTTTAAAAGCACAAATAAATTAGAAGATATAAAGGTTGAATACAATACAATAGTAAAAAACTCAAATATAGAATTGCTTAATGAATTAAAAGCTAAGTCTATAATTAATTTATAATGGAGGTAACAAAATGGCTAAACATGATCTTGGAATAGACCTTGGAACTGCTACTTTTGTTGTTTATCAAAGAGGAGTAGGAATAATAATAGAAGAACCATCTGTTGTTGCTATAGATGCAAAAAAGAAAAAAATAATAGCTATAGGTACTCAAGCTAAGGAAATGATAGGAAAAACCCCAGAACAAATAAAGATTATAAGACCTGTTCAAGATGGAGTAATAACAAATCCTGAAGTTATAGAAGAAGTTTTGAGATATTTTTTAAAAAATGCGAAAAAAGGGTTATCATTTTCAAAACCAAAATTGATAATTGGTATACCAGCATTAACTACTGATGTTGAAAGAAGAGCCGTAAAAGAAGCTGCTGAAAGAGTTGGAGCTTCTCAAGTATTTTTAGTTTCTGAACCTTTAGCAGCTGCAATAGGAAGTGAAATAGATATAACAAAACCTAATGGACATATGGTAATAGACATAGGCGGAGGCACAACGGATATTGCAGTAATTAGTTTAGGCGGAACAGTGGAAAGTGAATCGATAAAAGTAGCCGGAGAAGCGATGGATGATGAAATAGTTAAATATATCAAAAAAAGTTATAGATTTTCTATAGGAACTTCTACTGCCGAAAGAATAAAAAAAGAAATAGCAAAAGCTTATAAAGATGAAGAAACAATAGAAATAGAAGTTAAAGGGCAGGATATAAAAACTGGTCTTCCTTCATCTATAAAAATAAATTCAGATGATATTTTTGAAGCTATAAAACCTGTTTTAAATGAAATAATAATAAAAGCAAAAAATGTTTTAGAAAAAACCCCCCCTGAACTTGCAGCTGATGTAATGAACAATGGCATAATATTAGTTGGTGGAGTTTCAAGAATACGTGGACTTGATAAATTACTCAAAGAAAAGACCGGTGTTAACACAATAGTTACAGAAGATCCTCACTTAACTTGTGCAAAAGGTACAGGAATTTTATTAGAAGATATAGAACTATTAAGTAGTGTCCATGTAGAATAAACTGAGGAGGATTTTTATGAGGGGAATTTATAATTCAGCAATGGGTATGTTAAACTCTTTTGCCGAAGTAAATAAAATATCCAATAATCTTGCCAATGCTAATACAACTGGTTATAAAAAAGATATAAATACTTTCAAAAGTATTCTTGAAAAAGAAATACATGCTTATTCAAAAGAAAATAAAAAAGGCGAATTAATTGGAAACGTCTATTCAGGAGTTGTTTTAGACAAAGTTTATCCAATAATAACTCAAGGTGTTTTAGAAGAAACATCAAATAATCTTGATTTTGCAATTGAAGGTAATGGTTTTTTCAAAGTACTTTCTGGTGATAATTATTTTTATACCAGAAATGGAGAATTTAAAGTAAACAATGATGGCTTTCTTGTAAATAATTCTGGAGATTATATTTTAGATGAATTCAATCAACCTATAATTATTCAAGATTCATTTCAAGTAGATGAAAATGGAAATATACAAGAAAACAATGTTGCTTTTTATAATACTGAATTAGAAAATATTTACAAAGTTGGAAATAATTATTTTTCAGGCGATGAAATTAACTTACAAAGTTCCAAAATAAAACAAGGGTTTATAGAAAAATCTAATGTTAATACTCTTGAAGAAATGGTAAATTTAATAAATGCAAATAGACAATTTGATATACTTCAAAGAGCAGTAACTACCAATGATTCATTGAATACAAAATTAATAGAAATCTCATCAAGATAATGAGGGGGTCATGAGATGCTAGTATCTTTATACAGTGCTGCAACCGGAATGAATGCAGAACAAAGAAAATTAGACATAATTTCAAATAACTTATCAAATGTTGAAACAACTGGCTTTAAAAGACAAAGAGCTGAATTTCAAGACTTATTGTATCAAGCTGTAAGAGAAGCAGGAACTCCTACAGCTCAAGATTCTTCATTACCAACCGGTCTATATGTTGGTCATGGAACAACTTTATCTGCAACAAATAGAATATTTTCTATTGGAAATCCTGAAGAAACAGGTGGATCTACAGATATAGCTATAATGGGGGATGGATTTTTACAAGTTCAACTTCAAGATGGAAGAATAGCTTATACAAGAGATGGTTCTTTAAAAAGAGATGGTGAAGGAAGATTAACAACATCTAATGGCCTTTTAGTAGTTCCAAATATAGTTATACCTGCAAATTCTCAAGAAATTTCTATTTCTCCTGATGGTATAGTAAGTGTTAAATTTGCAGATGATACAATACAAAATCTTGGTAATATGACACTTGTAAGATTTGTTAATCCAGCTGGATTAAAACCTATTGGAAATAATCTATATACACAAACTCCAGCATCTGGTGATCCAGTTGAAGGAATTCCTAATCAAGACGGATTTGGACCATTACAACAAGGTTATCTTGAAAAATCAAATGTAGATGTTGTAAAAGAAATGGTTAACATGATAGTAGCTCAAAGAGCTTATGACATAAATTCAAAAACAATAACAACCTCAGATGAGATGTTAAGAACTGTATCAAATCTTAAAAGATAATAGGATTTTTTTATGAAAAAATTAGTTTTAATGTTATTACTGATGTTATTTTCAATATCTCAAGTCTATTCTTTAAAAACTTTTTATATTCCAAAAGAAGTTTATTCAGATGATGAAATTTTATCTTTGAATGATTTAATACCAGAATTAAATATAAATCGAGTAATAGGATATTTAAATTCAGAAAAAACTATATTTAATTCAAATAATCTCGAAAAAACTATGTATGGAATATTAAAAAGTTATTACAATGATTTTGAATTGAAATTTGAGTCTGAAACTGTGATAATCATAAGAATCGATAAAAAAAATAAAGTTGAAGACTTTTTTGATCTAGAAAAATATTTAAAAAATTATTTTTATGATAACTTTCCAAATTTGAGTTTAGTAGAACTTCCTGATATAAAAGAAAAATTAAATGTTGAAAGTATTGAAATAACACGTAATTTCTTAAATAAAGATAAACTTTATATTTATGCAAATATAAAGACTAAAGATGGTGCTAATTTATTCAGAAATTATATCCTAACAGTCGCTGATTTCAAAAAAGTATTATTCTATAAGGATGATTTGAACAGAAACGAAAAAATAATGAAAAATAATACTTATGAAGCTACTACAAATATATTAACTTTAAACCATAAAATCTTAACATCTGAAAATTTTGAATTTGAAAAATATATAACAAATAAATACGTAAAAAAAGATGAAATATTGAATCCTATTTATTTAAAAAGAATTCCCGATATAAAAAGAAATGATATAGTAACAATAGTAGTAAATTTTTCTGGTATATCTGTGAATTCTTGGGGAAAAGCTTTAAATGATGGTTTTATAGGTGAGTCTTTAACTGTTGTGAATACAGTTACAAATAAAAAAATAACAGGAATATTAAAAGAAGGTCCCATTTTATATATTGGGAATGGAGGTGATACTCCTTGAAGAAATTTTATATTATAATTTCTATATTACTTACTTGTTCCTTTATATTTGCAACTTCATTATGGAATGAAAATAATGCACCTATCTACTCCTATCAAAAGGAATATGATATTGGTGATATAATAACAATATCTGTTTCAGAAAACCCAACTTTTTCTCTTTCTGATGATATGGCAGACTATAAAGGTGCTACTGTTGACTCTTTAGGTTCTGTTTTTAAAAGTATAGGTGGAGTTGATTTGAAAAATTTTTTACCTTTAAATACAACAGATACAGCTGATGTAAAAGTAAATAATAAACAAAATTCATCATCTTCTCAAGCTTCTGTTAAGGTATATATTTCAGGAATAATAAGTGAAAAAAATGGAAATCTTTATAAAATTAGAGGAGAAAAAGAAATAAAAGTTGGAAAACAAAGAAAAAAAATAATAGTTGAAGGATATGTAGATAACAGTTCTATAAGTAAAAGTGGTCTTATAGAATCATCTAAAATTGCTAATTCTAAAATATGGTATGATGGTGATGTAATATTCCAACAAGATCCAAATGAACCTTCTTGGACTTCTTCACTTTTATCTGGAATTGCAAATATATTCTTTTAATGGAGGTGTAAAAGATGAGTAAAAAACTCCTCATAGTTTCAATAATAATTTTTTCATTCGCCATTTCATTTTCTGCGGTTAGAATAAAAGATATATCAGAATTTAGGGGTGCAAGAGATAATCAACTATTTGGTATAGGTCTTGTTACTGGTTTAAATGGATCTGGAGATTCAGGAAATATTTCTTCTGAAATGCTATCCAATATGATGGCTAATCTTGGTCTTGAAACAGATTCAAAATTAAATTCAAAAAATACAGCTGTTGTAATGGTATTTGCCAATATACCGGCCTTTTATAAACCTGGAATGAAATTAGATGTTACAGTAACGGCAGTTGGAGATGCAAAATCTATAGAAAATGGATATTTAATACAAACTCCTCTTCAAGGTGCTGATAAAAGGGTATATGCTGTAGCTCAGGGTAGTGTTATTACAGGAGGAACAGATGTAAAAACAAGCTCAAATCAACAAAAAAAATATAAAATTTCTGGTTCTATCCCGCAAGGAGCTATAGTGGAAAATGAAATTCCAACACAATTAGTGAATGAAGATACAGTGACAATAAATCTTAAAAACCCTGATCTTTCAACAGCATCTAGAGTTTCTAGAGCTATAAATGTTACTTTTTCAAATAAAATTTCAAAAGCAATAGATGCTTCATCGATAAAAATAAATGTTCCAGCCGTATTCGAAGATGACCTTATTTCTTTTCTTGCAATGATAGAAGATGTAGAAGTTCAGCCGGATAATAAAGCTAAAATTATTATCAATGAAAAAACAGGTTCTATAATATTTGGAGGAAATGTAAAAGTTGCCGATACAACAACGAGTTATGGAAACTTTGTGCTATCTATTAAAAATGGTCAAGTAAATGGAAGTCCAGCAACGATTGATAATGTAATATCTGCTTTAAAAGCTGCTGGTGCTGTTCCTCAAGATTTAATAGCTATAATTCAAAATCTCTCTGCTGGAAACTTCATATATGCAGATTTAGTGGTGATGTAATTATGATTGGTCCTGTTTATAATACAAGTATTAATAGTTCTAATACAACTATGAAAGAAGCTTCAGAAGAAATAGTTAGTAGCTTATTTTCAAATGTTTTGAATTCAATGTATAATTCCGAACTCTTTTCTGATAATACTTTAATAAAAAAATCTACTACAGAAAAATGGTTTAGAGAAATGTTAAACGCCGAATATGCCAAAACAGCTACAAAAAAAGAGTTAAAACCTTTAGTTGACCAGATACTTAAATCTTTTAATAGTATAGAAAGATAAAACACAGATATCAAAATGATATCTGTGTTTTTTTAAAATACAATTTTATATGAATTCTCTTTAAGCCATTTTTCTTTTTCCTTATAATCTGGTATTATATTAGAAACTAAAATCCAAAAATCTTTTGAGTGATTCTTATACTTCATATGACACATTTCATGTATGACTATATAATCTATTACATCAATTTTCATCATAATAATTTTCCAATTAAACAATAAATCATCTTTATAAGTACAACTACCCCATCTTTTGTTTTGTTCCTTTACTTTTATATCTCTTGGATTATAATCAAAATATTTCTTATAATGATTAATTCTTTTATTTATGATATTTAAACTTTCTTTTTTATACCAAATTTTCAAATTATTCTTTATAGAATCTGGATCATTTTTCCTATAAGTATATATTAAAAAATTCTTTTCTAAATATATACTTTTATTTATTACTCCTTTTCCATTTAAAAATTTTAAAATATACTCATCACCCAAAAATAAAAATCTTTCTCCTTCTTCAAACTTTTTATTTAATTCTACATAACCTTTCTTTTCAAAAAAAATTATTTTATTTTTTATCCAATTAGATTTTTTATTTAATATATATATTATTTCTTCTATTTTTAATGTATAAGGAGCATTTACTTTTATTTTTTTCTGATTTTCAATTTTTATTTGAATAGTTTTTCTTTTAGTTGAGAACAATTGAACTTCTAAGATTCTATTGTCCAAATAAAAATTAAATTTATGTTCTTTCATATCAATCAAAAATTTTTAATGTCGGATCTTCTTTTTTAAAATCGACTTGAGTTTCATCTGCTATTTTTTGACCATAAAGTGGTCCTGCTGAAACTCTTCTAATTTTAACATCAACATATTTTCCATTATATTCATCGATAGAGTCAAACATAACTACTTTATTATTAATAGTTCTTCCAAAATGCATGCCATGTTTAGTTTTACCTTCTTGAATAACTCTAATAATTTTTTCAGCATATTTTTCATTTTCTTCTCTACCTATATTTTTTTCAATCTCAACAATTTCCATCAATCTTTTATTTTTTTCTTCTTTACTAACATTATCTTCTTTAAATTTTGCTGCTATTGTTCCTTCTCTTGGAGAATATTCAGCAATATTTACCTTTTCAAACCTTATATCCTTAATCAACTGTAAAGTTTCAAGATAATCTTCATGAGTCTCTCCAGGAAATCCTACTATAATATCTGTACTTAAAGTAACTCCTTTAACCTTACTTCTGACTCTATGAACAAGTTTATAAAATTGTTCTTTAGTATATTTTCTATTCATCGCTTCAAGCATATTATTACTACCAGCTTGAACGGGTAAATGAAAATAATTAGCTGCTTTCGGTTCTTTTGCTATTGTATCAATAAGCTCATCTGTAATATCAGAAGGATAAGAAGTCATAAACCATATTCTCTCTATTCCTTCAACTTTTGCAGCTTCTTTTATTAATTTATCAAGTTTTGGTTTTCCATCTCCAAAGTCTTTTCCATATGAATCAACATTTTGACCAAGGAAAGTTATTTCTCTATATCCTTTTTTAGCATAATCTTTAACTTCATTTATTATATCTTCAAAATCTCTACTTTTCTCAAATCCTCTTGTATAAGGAACTATACAATATGAACAATATTTATTACATCCATATTGGATTGTAACCCAAGCATGATGTAAACTGTTTGGCATCTTTGGTAAGTCATGACTCATATCTGATAATTTATCAGAAAAATCAGAAAATTTTTCTCCTCTTTTTGCTCTATTTACCATATTAACTATATCTACTACATTTCTTGTTCCAAATATAAAATTGACTTTTTTATGTCTTTTTAATATTTCATCTCTTTCTTTTTCTGATGAACATCCACCAACAGCAAGTATTAAATCTTTATTTTTATTCTTAAACCTACCATATTCACCTATGGCTCCATGCATTTTATTCTCTGCTTTTTCACGAACAGCACAAGTATTTAAGATTATAAGATTGGCATTTTCTGGATTTTCAGTCCATTCATAACCTTCTCGAGTTAGGAGACCACTCATAATCTCAGATTCATTAACATTCATCTGACATCCAAATGTTTTAATATAAAACTTCACAAATATTCCTCCCAATATAATTTATTTTTTCAAAAAAACTCCGACCGAATTTACAGGTCGGAGTTAATTTGGAGTTTTAATTATTAGTTTTCTTCTTCTTCATCTTCCAATTCATTTGCTATATCTGAATATTTATCTTCTGCATCTAATTTTTCTATTATTTCATTTTCTTCTTCGCTTGTTGATCCTTTATTTCCTTCTGGTAAAGTATCAACTCTACCTTCTCTTCCTTCTATAACAGCATCAGCCATTTTTGAAGCGATCAACATTATAGCTCTTATAGCATCATCATTGGCAGGTATAACAAAATCTATTAAGTCAGGATCACAATTTGTATCAACCATTGAAATTGTTGGAATTCCTAATTTATTTGCTTCTTGAATACCTATTTCTTCTTTTCTTGGATCTACAAAGAAAATAACATCTGGAGCTTTATTTAAACCTCTTAATCCACCAAGGTTCTTTTCTAATTTATCAAGAACTCTTTTCGTTCTTGATTGTTCTTTTTTAGGTAATTTTGCAAATTCTTCTGTTTCAACATATTCTGTTAATTCTTCAAGTCTTGTAATTCTTTTTTTAATAGTTTTGAAGTTTGTTAATAATCCTCCCAACCATCTGTTGTTTACATAATATCCGCCACATCTTTTTGCTTCATCAGCAACTATTTGTTGTGCTTGTTTCTTTGTACCAACAAATAAAACTTCTGCACCTTCTGTTGATTTGTCTCTTAAAAAATTATAAGCTTCTTCAATAGACTGCAATGTTTTTTGAAGGTCTATGATGTGTATTCCTTTTCTTTCTGTGAATATATATGGATCCATTTTTGGATTCCATCTTCTTGTTCTATGCCCAAAATGAGCACCAGCTTCTAATAATTGTTTCATGCTTACTACTGACATTAAAAAAACACCTCCGATTTGGTTTTCCCGCCAGAAATCAAAACTTACCGGCCAACATATAGTTTAAGATGGCACCGAGGTAAGAATAATATTTCTGTGAGTGATTTATTTTAATAAATATTTTGACCATAAAGAATCTAAGTCATAAAATTCTCTTCCATCTCTGGAAAATATATGAACTATTATATTACCTGTATCAACAACTAACCAATCTGATCCTCTTGTTTTATCATGATAAGTTAATTTTATTTCATTTTCCTTTAAGTATTTTACCACATAGTCTCTTAACGCATTCATATGTGTATCTGAATTTCCTGTAACAATAACAAAATAATCCACCAATAATGATGATTTTTCCATATCAAATATTTTTATATCCTCGGCGTCATATTTTTCCATAATTTCTTTGATTTCATCAACATTTTTCTTAACTTCTTCTTTTAACAAATAATACACCTCCTGTATTATTCAACGGTTACGCTTTTTGCTAAATTTCTTGGCTTATCAGGATCAAGATGTCTCAATATAGAGATATTATAAGAAAATAATTGAGTTATAGGCGCAACTGCCAAAGGAAGTAAAGCTTCTTCTATATTAGGAACTAATATATAATCATCTACTATCTCTTTTATCCTTTCATCTTCACTGGATGTTAAAGCTATAACTCTTGCTTTTCTTGCTTTTATTTCCATTATATTACTTATCATCTTTTCTTTTAATCCATTAAATGGTATAATAGCAAACACAGGAAAAGCTTCATCTAAAAGTGCTATAGGTCCATGCTTTAATTCTCCAGCTTGATAAGCTGTTGCATTTATATAACTAATTTCTTTTAATTTTAAAGCTCCTTCGAGTGCCGCTGTATATCCAAATCCTCTTCCAACATACATCATATTCTTATAATTAACATATTGTCTTGATATTTCTTTTATATGTTCCTTAGTAGTGAGAACCTCTTCAAAAATTTCATCTATTTTTTCAAGTTTACTCACAATATTCTTTATCTCAGTACTATATTGTTCTCTATAAAAAAGTATCTGTGCTGAAATCAAATAAAGTATAGCTATTTGTGCTGTATAAGTTTTAGTTGCAGCAACACCAATTTCTGGACCAGTATTCATATAAACAACCGAATTAGATTCTCTTGGAATTGTTGATCCAACAACATTACTCATAGAAAGTATATGCGCACCTTTTTCTTTAGCTATTCTTATACCTTCGAGTGTATCTATTGTTTCGCCAGATTGACTAACAGCAATAACAAGTGTATTTTTATCTACATGAGGATTCATATATCTAAACTCAGAAGCAACTTCTATATTTATATCTAAATCTGAATATGCATTTAATAGATAAACCATAGAAAGTCCAGCATGATAACTCGTCCCACAAGCAACTATATATATTTTTTTTAGATCATTTTTTATAAAGTTTTTTATATTTTCAAGTTCTACGAGATTTGGTACATTATTTTTTATTCTTCCACTTAAAGCAGATTTTATGGATTGAGGTTGTTCATTTATTTCTTTTTCCATAAAATGATCATATCCTGATTTTTCTGCTAAAGTTTCATCCCACGTTATATGGATTTCATTTCTTTTTATTATCTTTTTATTATCATCATATATGGTATAACCTTCTGAATTTAATTCAGCAATTTCATCATCCTCAAGAAAATTTACATATTTAGTGTATTTAATTAAAGGAGTTATATCAGAAGCAAGCATTGTAAAGTCTTTTGAATTAGCAAGAACTAATGGAGATCCTTTTCTGGCAACTATTATTTTATTAGGTTCAAGTCGATGTATGACAGCTAAAGCATAAGTTCCTTCAAGTCTTCTTTTAGTTTCATAAACAGCTTCAAATAAATTTCCGGAATAATTTTCAGATATCAAATGTGCTATAACTTCAGTATCAGTTTGTGAAAAAAATTCATGTCCTTTTTCTATTAATTCTTTTTTTAATATTTGAAAATTTTCTATTATACCATTATGTACGATAGCTATATCTTTTTTTTGATCTGTATGAGGATGAGAATTTTCATCAGAAACTCCTCCATGAGTAGCCCATCTGGTATGAGCTATACCATTTTGAATATCTTTTTCCAAAATAGATTCTACATACTCTTTTAAATTTTTTATCTTACCTTCTTTTTTATAAATACTTATATTATTATCTTCTATAAAAGATAACCCAGCTGAATCATATCCCCTATATTCAAGTTTTTCAAGTCCGTTTATTAAATGTTTTATTTTAACATTTTTTCCAATAAATCCAACTATTCCACACATTTATAAACCCCCTGGAAATCAAATAAGTATATTAGACAATAAATCTTCTTTTGAAGCTTTGTAAGCAACATATAATGCATTTGCTATAGCTTCTGAATCCGACGAACCATGAGCTTTAACTAAATGTCCATTCACTCCAAGAAAAAATGTTCCTCCATACTGTCTATAATCAATTTTACCTTTCAAAGAATATAAAGAACCTTTCATCATTAAAGCCCCAAGTTTTGTAAATAATCCTCCAGACTTTATAGATGATTTTAATTCATTCAATATATAATATGCAGTACCTTCAATAGTTTTTAATATGTTATTTCCAGTAAAACCATCTGTTAAAAGCACATCGAATCTGTCATCAAAAATTTCTCTGGCTTCAACAAAACCTATATAATTTATATTATTTTCTTTTAAAACTTCAGCTGCTTCCTTCACCAATTGTGGCCCTTTTTCTTCTTCAGTACCAATATTTATTATTCCAACTCTTGGATTTTCAATACCCAAAAATTTTGCATATGCAATCCCTTCTCTTGCAAAATCAAAGTAATGCTCTGCTTTTACTTCCGCATTAGCACCAGCATCTACTAATATTCTTGGTTTTCCATTTTTACCTGGTAAAGCCAATGCAAGGGCAGGTCTCTTTATTCCTTTTAATCTTCCAGCTACAAAAGTTCCAGCAGTTAAAAGTGCTCCAGTATTACCAGCACTAACAAAGGCATTTAAATTGGAATTTTTCATATTCTGACATCCAATATATATAGATGATTCTTTTAATTTTAAAATTTGTGTTGGTTTAGTAGTATTATCTACTAAATTCTTACCTTCAAGATAACTCACATTATATTTTTGTAGTTTTTTCTTATCCTCTTCAGTTGTTTCTCCAACTATAACAAGTTCTGCATCTTCCAAAAATTTATTTTCAAATGCAAAAATTGCGCCCTGAATCGTAGATTCGGGCGCATTATCGCCGCCATATAAGTCTAATCCAATACGGATTTTTGACATTGAATTATTCTCCTATTTCAAGTATCTGTTTGTCACCGTAAGTACCACAGTTCAAACATACTCTATGAGGGAGTTTAGGTTCTCCACATTTAGGACAAGTAACTACATTTACTTTTATTGCTGAATAAAATTTTGCTTTTCTTCTGTGAGTTCTTGTTCTTGATGGTTTTTGTTTAGGTGTAGCCATAGGTTTATACCTCCTCTAAATATATCAAATTATTTATTATTTTGAATCTTTATCTTCTTTTAATAAATTTAATAAACTTGCAAATCTTGGATCTACATATTCTTCTTCACAATTATGGTCTGGATTTTCATTTAAATCTATTCCACAATTTGGGCATAATCCCTTACAATCTTCTTTACACAAAGGTAATTCCGGAACCTTTAATATTATAGCCTCTATAATTCTTTCTGTCAAATCTATATTAATTCCATCATAATATATAGTATTATCTAATGAATTTAAATGTTCTATCTTAGACAAACTCTTTTCAAAATCTTTGCTTATATAATAGGCTTCAAAATCAGATTCAATATTATACTTAAATTCATTCAAACATCTTGAACAACTCAATTTTAACTCAGTATTAATTCTCCCATTAGCTATGAAACCATTGCTAACCTTTTCTACTTTAAAATCAACTTTTATTGGAGACAATATCTCTGATTCTTCATTTAATAATTGAATTGTTTTCCAATCATTAATTATAACACTTTTTTCTATTTTTTTTTCAAATCTCTCAGTATTAATTATCAAATTTTTATCACTTAAATTTTCATTAAGCAATTTATATCACCTCGGCCAATATATTTTACTGGTTTTTTTTTTAAAAGATAGTAATATAATGTAAAATTTATGAGAACATTTAAAGTCTCATAATGCTTATAATATAGTCTTTTAATTATACTATATATACAATTTTTTTAGAATACTTTTTATATTATATTTTAGTTATTTTATTAAATGTATTTTTAATTTATGTAATTTTTTATAACTTTACAAAATATTACATTGACTTTTTTTATTTAAAAATGTAAAATTTAATTGAGATAATTTTAATCGGCTTTTATATGATTTAAAAAGTTATATTTTTCACTTATATTTTAAGGAGGCGTTTTTATGAAATTAGTGGTAATTGGATGTACTCATTCAGGAACGGCGGCTATAAAAAAGTCTAAGGAACTTTATTCTGATATTGATATAACTGTATATGAAAAAAATGATAATATATCTTTTTTATCTTGTGGTATAGCTCTATATATTGAGAAAACAGTTGAAGATCCACAAGGTCTTTTTTATTCTTCTCCAGATGAATTAAAGAGTATGGGAGTTAATACAAAAATGCTTCATGAAATATTAAATGTAGATTTTGATAAAAAAGTTTTAAAAGTTAAAAATCTCAAAACAAATGAAATTTTCGAAGATTCATATGATAAACTTTTGATTTCAACAGGCTCATGGCCAATAATACCCGATATAGAGGGTATTGATTCAAAAAATATTCTTCTATCAAAAAATTTTAATCATTCTAATGAAATCATAAATAAATCAAAAAATTCAGAAAATATTACAGTTATTGGAGCTGGATATATAGGAGTTGAACTTGCAGAAGCTTTTGAAAAACTTGGTAAAAAAGTGACTTTAATAGATACTCAAAAAAGAATATTAAATAAATACCTAGATGAAGAAATTACAGGTATAGCTGAAGAATCTATGATAAATAAGGGTATAAATCTTAGGCTCGATGAAACTGTTATGAAATTTGAAGAGGATGATAAAGGCTCTGTAAAAAAAGTGATAACAGACAAAAATTCTTATGACTCAGATATGGTCATTTTATGTATAGGGTTTAAACCTAATACAAACCTTTTTAAAAATAAATTAAAAATGATGGAAAATGGAGCTATAATAGTAGATGAATATATGCATACAAATGTTAAAGATGTTTATGCAGCAGGAGATGCTTGTGCTGTTAAATATAATCCTACAAATACTTATGAATATATTCCATTAGCAACAAATGCTGTAAGAATGGGTACTTTAGTTGCTTTTAATCTTTTTGAAGATAAAATAATTTACAAAGGAACACAAGGTACTTCTGGTATTAAAATTTATGATAATAAAATTGCTTCAACTGGATTAAATGAAAGTATGGCAAAAATAAAAGGTATTGATATTGAAACTACCATAATAAAAGAAAATAACAGACCTGAATTTATGCCAACTTATTCTAAACTTCTGTTAAAGTTGATATATGATAAAAAATCTAAAATTATTCTTGGAGCTCAAATAATTTCTAAAGAAGATTTAACTCAATCGATTAATACAATATCAGTTTTTATACAAAATAAAATGAAAGTTGATGACTTAGCTTTTATTGATTTTTTCTTTCAACCCAATTTCAATAAACCTTGGAATTTTTTGAATAGTGCTGGATTGAATTCTATTTGACATGTTAATTAATGAATGTTATAATCTATATATTATGATGATGAGGTGGTTTTTATGTATAAAATGTTTATAAAAAAATTTAATACCACTACCAGATTTCAGCGCCCTTACAATGACGCTGTATGTCTGTCATTGTAAAATTATTTGATAATTATCAAGGCGCTGAATAGACTTCAGCGCCTTTTATTTTTTATATTTACAATATTCTTTCAAAAGAATATATTTTATTAAAAATTAATATGATATAATTATAAAAAACAGACTGGAGGGAGTGTTTTGGACTTATTAAGCTTCAAAAATAGTATTTTAGAAAAACTTAAAGAACTTGAAATTAAACTCGCTGATCCAGATATAATAACTGATCCAGAGAGTTTACAAAAATATGGTATGGAACATACAAGACTAAATCAGCTAAAAGAACTTTATAATGATCTTGAAACTGTTAATGAAGATATATCTGCTTTATCTGAAATGTACAATTCTCATGAGCTCGATGAAGAAGAGTATAATTCTATGAGTCAAGATTTACAATATAATAAAGATTCTTTAGAAAAAGAACTCATTAAATTATTAGTACCTTCTGATAAATATGATGAAAGAAATATTTTAATGGAACTTAGAGCTGGTGCTGGTGGAGATGAAGCAGGTTTATTTGCTTCTGAGTTGATGAGATTGTATATAAGATATGCCGAAAGAAATAATTGGAAATATGAGACTATGGATGTAAATGATAATGGAATTGGTGGACTCAAATATGCCATAATAAAAATCAAAGGAAAAAGTGTATATGGGAAACTAAAATATGAGAGTGGCGTTCATAGAGTACAAAGAGTTCCACAAACAGAATCTTCTGGAAGAGTTCACACTTCTACGGCAACAGTAGCTGTATTACCAGAAGTTACGAGTATAGATGTGAATATAAATGATAATGATTTGAGAATAGATACTTATAGAGCTGGAGGTGCTGGTGGTCAACATGTTAATAAAACTGATTCTGCAGTTAGAATTACACATGAACCAACAGGTATAGTTGTTCAATATCAAAGTGAAAGATCTCAACATCAAAATAAAGAAGCCGCTATGAATATTTTAAGAGCAAAATTATTTGAAAAACAGTTAGAAGAACAACAGAAAGAAATTTCTTCTGAAAGACGTCATCAAATAGGTACAGGCGATAGATCTGAAAAAATAAGAACTTATAATTTTCCTCAAAATAGAGTAACTGATCATAGAATTAATTATACTACTTATAGAATTGAAAGTATAATGGATGGAGAAATAGATGAAATACTTGACAAACTTATAGAACATGATTTAATGATTAAATTAGAAAATCTTTCTATTTAATTTATGGGGGTGTTGTATGAAAGGAATAAATTTATTATTTAGCTCATTTTTTATTTTAGCTTTATTGTCTGGGTTCGTTGATAGTACTTTAAGTGGCAATTTTTCTATTTTAAGCATTATACTTTTTACCTTAACTCAATTTATTTTTCTGTTTGGTATTTATTCTTTTGAAAAAAATTTAAAAAAAGATGATGATATTAAATCTAATATATTTTTAATAATTTATTCAGTAATAAGTATTGCTTTACTTTTTGTTGCAAGTTTTATTTATATAAATATTTTTTATTTTTTATTATTTGTTATAATTTTTATTTATATAAACTCTATTTTATTGAAAAATTTTTTATTGGAAAACGAATTATATATACCCTATAAAAATATTTTTTATCATTTTTTTATAATGGATATTTTTATTTTTTTAAACAAAAAAATTTCTGAAGATCAGTATAGAGGTGATTAATATGGTTAAAATAAAACTGCCAGATGGAAGCATTAAAGAGTTTGAAATCGGAATAAAAGCTTCTGAAATAGCTAAATCGATTTCTGAAGGTCTTTTTAGAAATTCTATTGGTGCAAAAATAAATGGTGAATTAAAAGATTTGGATACTGCTATTGAAGAAGATTCTGAAGTCAGTATAATAACGCTCAAAGATGATGATGCCCCAAAAATATACAGACATACTGTTGCTCACATAATGGCACAAGCTGTTATGAGAATATATGATAATGTAAAAGTTGCCATTGGACCTACTATTGAAAATGGTTTTTATTATGACTTTGATCTTGAAGAAAAGATAAGTGAAGACGATTTTGAAAAAATTGAAAGTGAAATGAAAAAAATAGTTAAAGAAGATATTCCCATAAAAAGAAGTATCGTTTCAAAAGACTCCGCAAAGGAACTTTTTAAAGATCAGCCTTATAAACTTGAATTAATAGATTCTATAAATGATGAAAATGTTTCTATATATAAACAAGGAGATTTTATAGATCTATGTAGAGGCCCTCATATGCCTTCTACAAAATTTATAAAACATTTTAAACTTTTATCGGTTTCTGGTGCTTACTGGAAAGGTGATGAAAATAATAAAATGTTACAGAGAATTTATGCAACAGCATTTACTAAAAAAAATGAATTGGATGAGCATTTACATTTACTTGAAGAAGCAAAAAAAAGAGATCATAGAAAACTTGGACCTCAATTAGGTCTATTTACAATAGATACAGATGTTGCACCAGGTATGCCTTTTTTCTTAGAAAGAGGAACTATAGCTTTAAATGAAATGAAACAAGTTTCAAGAGAAATACATGAAAAATATGGATATTTTGAAGTTGAAACTCCTCAAATAATGAATGTAAATCTTTGGCATCAATCAGGTCATTGGGATCATTATCAAGATAATATGTTTTTTACAGAAAAAGAAGATACTGAAATGGCCGTTAAACCAATGAATTGTCCAGGACATATAGTTATTTATAATAAAGATATAAAAAGCTATAGAGATCTTCCTATTAGAATGTTTGAATTTGGTAAAGTTCATAGATATGAAAGAAGTGGAGTTTTACACGGACTTTTTAGAGTTAGAGTTTTTACTCAAGATGATGCTCATATCTTTTGTACTAAAGATCAAATTCAAGATGAATTAATAGGTGTTATGGATTTAATCGATGAATTATATTCTGTTTTTGGATTTGAATATGAAGCTAAATTGTCTACCATGCCAGAAGATCATATGGGTGATGTTGAAACTTGGGATTTAGCTATTAGCGCACTTAGAACAGCACTTGAAAAATCTAATACTAAATTTCAAATAAATGAAGGCGATGGTGCTTTTTATGGTCCTAAAATAGATTTTTATGTCACAGATTCTTTAGGAAGAAAATGGCAATGTGCTACTTTACAATTAGATTTTCAAATGCCTGAAAGATTTAATATGACTTATGTAAATCCAGACAATGAAGAGATTAGACCTGTTATGTTGCATAGAGCTATATTTGGTTCTATTGAAAGATTTTTTGGTATTTTAATCGAAAGTTTTGCCGGTGCATTTCCTACATGGATGTCTCCTGAACAAGTTTCAATAATTTCTGTATCAGAAAAATATAATGATGGTGCTACAAAATTTGCCAAAGAATTAAAAAAACATGGTATAAGGGTTAGCCTTAATATATCTGATTCAACTGTTGGATATAAAATAAGAGAAGAACAAATGAAAAAAATACCATATATGATTGTTTTTGGAGAAAAAGAACTTTCAAGTGATTTTATAAATATAAGAACAAGAGAAAATAATAATGTAGATAATATAAAAGTTGAAGATTTTATAAATACACTAAAAGATGAAATTAAAAGTAGAAAATTAAAGTTAAGTTATTAAAAGACTCCTTAAAGGAGTCTTTTTTATTCAGATAAAAATTATCTGTTAATTTTTATGATTTTTAATGTTATAATACATTTGTTGAAAGGGAGTAGCTGCCTTTTAAGGAGATAAAATCAACATAATGGCTTAATTGCCTGGTTTTATCATATATTTTTTAATATATTGCGAGACTTTTGACAGGTTTTTACCTGTCAAAAGTCTTTTTTTATTAGATAGGAGGAGATTTTTTAATGGACTTTTTTTTCATTCCAACCGCACTTGCAATGGATGCTTTTGCTGTTTCTATTAGTTTAGGCATTTCAATTTTGAATGTCACAAAAAAACAAGCTTTAAAAGTTAGTTTTATGTTTGGTTTTTTTCAATTTATTATGCCTATTGCAGGATATCTTTTAGCGAGTCTATTTAGCAAATATATTCAAGCTTTTGATCATTGGATTGCTTTTTCTTTGCTCATATACTTGGGAGTAAATATGATAGTTGAATCTTTTAATAAAGATTCTTTTAATAAAAACCTCAAAGATCCAACTAAAGGCAAAAATATATTTCTTCTTTCAATAGCAACAAGTATAGATGCTATGGCAATTGGTGTTGCTTTTGCAGTATTAAAAAAATCTATAATAATCACATCAATTTCAACAGGAATAATAACTTCATTATTATCCTTATTTGGAATTAAATGTGGTTGTTTTTTTGGTAAAAAATTTGGAAAAATTATGGAAGTTTTTGGTGGATTTATTTTAATATTTATAGGTTCAAAAATTTTAATCGAACATTTGTTTTTTAATTAAAAAACTCCCCGTAGGGAGTTTTTTCAAGTAAAACTATAAGCCAGATTCTGTAATAGATGATCATCTATCTAAGCGATCTACCTGAAAAGCAGTATAATTAAATACTTAGCGGGCAACTTTAACTTTTCTGTTTGATCTTGCTCAAGGTGGGGGTTACCGAGCTATCAGGTTACCCTGACACTGGTGAGCTCTTACCTCGCCTTTCCATCCTTACCTTTTATAAAAAAAGGTGGTTTCTTTTCTATGGCCCTATTCCAAGGATTTCTCCTTCCAGTATTTAAACTGGCACCCTGCCCTTAGAGTCTGGACTTTCCTCAAATGATTTATTCATCTGCGATCATCCGTTTTACTTAATTTATAATATTTTATTTAAAATTTTTACCTTGATATGAATCTCTTTTTTTCATTTCATTCTCTATGATACTCAAAACTTTTGATTTTGATAATCCCCAATTTCCATGTATTGTTCCAACAATAGGTGGTTCTGATACTAATCTATGAATTACAATTTCTGGATTTAATTCTTCCAAAAATATTATAACTCTATTAACATATTCTTCAATAGTTAAAGGAGTTATATCTCCATTTTTATACATTTCTGCTAATTTTGTATTTTCTGTTATATATAAAGAATGTAATTTAACACCATCTATTTTTAATTCATTACATATTTTTGCCATGTTTTTTATATCTTCAACACTATCTTTGGGAAAATCCATTATATAATGATGTATGACTTCTATTTTTCTTTCTTTTGCCATATTTGTTGCTTTATAAACATCATTTAAATTATGTCCTCTATTCATTAATTTAAGAGTTTTTTCATTAGAACTTTCTACTCCGTATTCTATCATTACATCTACTTTTTGCTTGTATGAAGCTATCAAGTCTAATTTTTCTTCATCCACACAATCTGGTCTTGTTGATATATCAAGTATTATTATTCTGTCATCTATAAAAGCTTGATCATACTTTTTTTTCAATACTTTAATAGAAGCATAAGTATTAGTATTAGATTGAAAATAAGCCATATATTTGTTTGCTCTACCATCATATCTTTTGATCATAGCTTTTATTTGTTCTTCTATACTTTTTTCTGGAACTAAAGATGCAAAACCTGATCCAGAAGAATCACAATATATACAACCGCCTCTACCTTTTTCACCTGTTTTATTTGGACATGTAAAACCTCCATTAATAGGTAATCTTTGAACTCTCTCACCATATTTTTCCTTTAAATATCGGCTTAATCTGTTGTATAACTTCATATTTTTACACCTAATTTCATTTAAAATTATTAATTCTATATTTTAAATCATCTACTACTGATTTTGTAGGTCCATAAACTGTATAAAATATTTTATCAACACCAACAAACCAGGACATTAAAATATCTTCTTTATATAAAGAATTATATTTTCCATATAATAATGGTACGGCTGAAATAACAGTGTTTATACCGTCGTCATCATAGTCTTCTACAAAATCATACCAGAATTTCGTTAAATTAGTTAGTGTATTAAATTTAACAATATGTATTGTATATATTTCTTTATTATAATAAAGTTCAATTTTCAAATGATCCTGTTCATCATCTATATTTGTTTCAAGAACTTTTCCACCTTTTGTTATTTCTCTTGATTTAGTTTGATATTTAGATGGTGAAAATTTTATTAAATCTTCAAATTTTTCTGAAAACATGATGATATTAGTCATTACTAATATTATTATTAATAAAGTCTTTTTCGAGTTTTTTATGCCATTTAGCAAAATTTTCATATATTTTTTCCTCCTCTAATTTTATATTTATCAATTTTTTATTATAATATTTCCATTCACCATTGATCATAGTCCCCCATATATTAGAATTATTGGCTGAATATATAAGATGAGATTTTATTTTTTTATCTTCTAAAGGTTGAAATTCTATATTCTTTAAATCTAATACGGCTATGTCAGCTTTATAACCACTTTCTATTCTTCCAATTTTTTCTTCAAAAGCATATGCTGAATTCTCCCACATCATTCTTAATATTTGATTAATTTTAATTTTTTCAGGTCCATATTTGCTTTTTTGTAAAAGTGAAGCTATATAACCTTCTTTCATAATATCAAGAGAATTATTACTTGCCGATCCATCTGTTCCAAGAGTAATATTTATATTTTTTTCAAATAATTTTGTTAATGGACATATACCATTTCCAAGTTTTAAATTAGATGATGGATTATGAGAAACTGTTACATTATTTCTTGATAAAACATGCATATCATCATCATCAATATAAACACAATGTGCAGCGATAGTAGGATTATCAAATAATCCTGTTTCTTCTATTTTTTTAAGGTTATATTCTTTTCTTTCCCATTCTGATTCGAGTAAATGTATTTGTATATGAGTTTTATATTTTTTTGCTAATTGAGAAACTTCTTTGAGTTTTTCATGGTTAACAGTATAAGGAGCATGTGGCCCAAAACCTATTTTTATTCTTCCAAAATAATTATTATATTTTTTATAAGTTTCTATATTTTCGTCTATTCTCTTTTGCCAACCTTTTTCATTATCATATGAAAGACCTCTACTTATAAAAGCCCTCATTCCAGTCTTTAATGCAGCTTGAGCTATTTGATCTGTAAACATATACATATCTGCAAAGGATGTTATTCCATTTTTTATCATTTCTAATTGAGAAATATATGATCCATAATATGCCATTTCTGGTGTCAACAGTTCTTCTCTTGGTAACATATTTTCAAATAACCATTCTTTAAAACTCATATCATCTGCATTTCCTTTAAAATAACTCATAATAGTATGAGAATGTGAATTTATAAAACCAGGAACTATTAATTTATTTTCTAAATCAAAAACTTCAAAATTTTTTTCATCTTCTATTTCACCATTTAAATATATATTTTCAATTTTATCTTCGTTTATAACTATATCTTTATTTTCAATTGATCCATCGGCACTTTTTAAAATTTTTGCATTTTTTAATAGTTTTTTCATTTTATCACCTCTTTTTTATTATAACATTTATATCATTTTTTTAGAATATAAAAATAAATTGCAGACTAATTCTGCAATTTATTTTACTCCCAATTTATCATATTTGTTTTTATTTTCCTTTTTTCTGAAATTATCATAAATACGTTTATAATCATTATAATTATTGGTATTCCTATTAAAAGAAATTTATTTAATATATCTGGCATATTTTTAAATATCCAAAAAGGATTCATAGTATATAGTTTATACATGAATATAGGTATGAAAATTCCTGCTGATAATGTCATGGTTATAGTCTCTATTTTTAATACTTCTCTTCCAGTTAAAACATTTTTATTTTTCATATCTCTTTTAGGATTCTCAACATAAAGTCTCGTTCCAAGTATTGTAGAATAATATATAAGAATTATAACTGGAATTATTAAAAATAAATATATCAAAGATATTTTTAATACAAAAAAAGACATTATCGTTACTAATATATATTCTAATGAAAATATTATTATTGGAACTCTTGCTTTAAATTCTATTAATTTTTGAGTATCAATAGGATATAATTTTGGCAAAGGCCATATTTTCCCTTCTTCAACTAATAAAGAAACATTTAAAAAAGCCGCATAATATGAAGCTATAAAGATAAAAACCATTGTTATTATTTCAAATATTTGCTGCCCCGTAAAAAAGAATATTATTGGAAGTATTATAGGATATAATATTAAAAATAATGATTGTGAATCTCTCATTAAAAATTTTGTATCTTTTCTTAAAAATGGGTTTTTTATATTCTTTATTTTTATATTTTGTTGTTTTTTTGATTTTTTAGACTTTGATATTAATTCTGAACTATTTATAATTTTATAATTTATATATATCAATATAATGCTAAGAAAAACAATAATTCCAAAAGGTATTATATTACCGTACATTGAATCAATAAATAATTTATGAGGCCATAAATTATTTAAAAAAAAGTTGCCAGCATTTTCAAAATTTTGAGCTATTTGTTGAATATTCTCTGTATTAAATTTTTGAGGACTAAAAAAATTACTTGCAAAAACAAATAAAAATATTCCTAAAAAATATGTCATCATATATACTCTATTTGCAGTTGTTTTTCCCATTATTTTTGACATAAATATACCTATTAAAAAAGATATAGATAACAATAATAATATATAAAATATCATAGAAATAATGGCCATAAAGATGTTTACTTTTGATATCATCGAATAAGTAATTACCATGGGAATAAAAAGTCCTATTGGCATTCCTGCCATTAATAAACTATCTATTGCATAAGAATAAAATATACTTGTTCTTTTTATTGGCATGGTTAATAATACAGAAGTAAATTCACTTCCAAATAAATTAATAATTATAGCTGGAGCAAAATTAATTATAAATAAAAGGCTTAAACTCATAAAAGTCATAGAATAAATCAAATCCGTAAATGTATAATCTATATTTATTCCCAGTGTAGACAAAGGTATATTTAAATCTTTAAATGTTATATAAAATAAAGGTGCTATTATTATTCCAAATATTATCGGTGGAAGAAGATAACTCAATAATGTTCCAGTAACTCCTTGTTTCTTGTATTCTCCTTTTTTATTTTTTCTTGGTCTTATTTTACTTTTTAATGAATATTTTAGTATATATAATATATCAGACATCAATCACACCTCACAGTTCATCAATGATTTCTTCAAATTCGTCTCCACCAGTGAGCTCAAGAAATATATCTTCAAGACTTTGATTTTCTTTT